>NZ_JAJNJI010000002.1:0-287889 GCF_022386165.1 Mammaliicoccus sp. P-M58 | reverse complement strand
TGGCTATCTCGTGAGTTTACTCTTCCTTTAACTCACATGTTTTACGATCTCGTGAGTTTAATACTTCTTTAACTCACATCTTTGGCTATCTTGTGGGTTTACTGCCTCTTTAACTCACATCTTTGGCTATCTTGTGAGTTTATTTCTCCTTTAACTCACATCCTTGGCTATCTCGTGAGTTTACTCTTCCTTTAACTCACATGTTTTACGATCTCGTGAGTTTAATACTTCTTTAACTCACATCTTTGGCTATCTTGTGGGTTTACTGCCTCTTTAACTCACATGTTTCTCAATCTCGTGGGTTTACTCTTCACTTAAGCCATGACTTCAGCCATCTATTGGCTTTATTCAATACTTAAGCCAATAGATTCCACCCCTTCCTCCTAGAAAAAACTAGCTCACCCCTCCAAGACGAAAAAAGGCAGGGACACCACGATGGTCCCTGCCTTTCCTTATATATAATTCTTAGATAAAGCGTCCTAAGCGTGCTTCTGTTACGCCTGTTTCTTGATCATAAATTTCTTGTCCTCTTAATATTGTTTTTGTAACTTGCGCGCCGATTTCTCGACCAATATATGGACTCATTTTATTTCTATATGCTAAGTCTTCTGCTTGTAATGTATATGGTGCTTCTGGTTTGATAAATACTAAGTCTGCATCTTTTCCTAGTGCGATGCTTCCTTTTGTATCTAGTCCAAAGCGTTTTGCTGGTGCTGTCGCAATAATATCAGCAAATTTTTGTAATGACATGTTACGTTTTTGAACGCCTTCGTCAAATAGTACGTCTACGTTATTTTGTAATCCTGCAATACCGCCCCATGCTTCGAATGCATTGTCAGTATCTTTTAAATCTGGCGTACATGGTGAATGGTCAGATGTTACGAAGTTAATATCTCCGTTTAATACGCGATCCCACATACCTTCTAATCGAGATTGTTCACGAATTGGTGGTGAACATTTAACAACTGGTCCGATTGAATCTAACTCTTCTTTGTAGAAGTATAAGTAGTGAGTACATGTTTCACATGTAATATCTACACCTTCTTGTTGAGCTTTGATCACTTCTTCAACGCCTTCTTCACAAGCAACGTGTACGATATGTACGCGACAACCTGTTTCTTTAGCGAATAATACGATTTTGCGGATTGGTTCAACTTCAGTAAATACTGGTCTAGAATCCACATATGCACTTAATGTTGTTTCGCCATTTTCTTTAGCGATTTCACCTAAACGATCTGTAATTGTAGCATTTTCTGAATGGATAGATAAGATTTTTCCCGTTTTAGCAATTTGTTTCATACCTTCATATAATGAATAGTCATCAACATTTTCAAAATCGCCTTCGATTGTACGGTCACCACAAGTTGCTAAGAATGCTTTATAAGCAACAACGCCCGCTTCATCTAATTCTTGAATACCACCGTTTAAGTTATAAGGTACTAATCCTCCATAACTTGCAACATCTACAGCTAACTCATCTTTACCTGCATCAAATTTAGCTTGGATAGAAGCTTTATCTGTAGTAGCTGGTACTTGGTTTAATGGCATTTCAACAAATGATGTTACGCCACCTTTAGCAGCTGCATTTGTACCTGTTACGTAACCTTCCCATCCGTCACGGTATCCGCCACCTGGTTCTGTAATATGCACGTGAGCATCTACCATACCTGGTGAAACGATTTGATTTTTTGCATCAACAATTTGTTCAGCTTCTCCTAATTCTTGTCCGATCGCAGCAATTTTCCCGTCTTTGACACCAACTTCAACTTTTTGCGCGCCATCTTCTAAAATAACTAAACCATTTTTGATAATTAAATCATACTTCATTATATGCCACTCCTTCTTTTTTACTTTTATCTGCATGAAATACATAATGTAAAATGATATAAACACCACCGGCTACAATAAATCCGATAAACCATGAAAAGTCTGAAATTACTGTGAATCCTGGTAAGAATCCAAGTAATGAAATCACAACACCAGCAATTGTTCCGATATATGCTGAAATATTAATGCGTGGTATTTTTTGATCTTTTACACGTAAATCAAAATACAATTTATCTATATCAATGTGACGTCTAGACACAATATAGAAATGTACAATCATGACACCGGCTACAGGTCCAAGTATTGCCCCAATAGCATTTAAGAATACGAAGATACTATCCTCGTTCTCCATCATTTTCCATGGCATAATCACAACACTCAATACTGAGGCAATGACTACACCACGGCGATAATTAATCCATTTCGGTAATAGCGCACTTAATTGATACGCTGCTGGAATAATATTACTTGTCGCATTTGTAGAAATCGTTGTCATTAATAATACACCAGTTGATATGAGAATTGCCCAGAAACTATCCCATTCATTAATGATTGTTAAGATGTTCCACTCTTGGTGACCTAAATAAATAGAACCACCAATAATAATGAATACACTCGCAATCGCGAATAAGATATGTGCAACAACGATACCTGAAATTTGACCGACAATTTGCGTCTTCGTTGATTTCGCATTTTGAGTAAAGTCAGATACACTTGCACCTGGTCCTGCCCATACACCTAATAATGAATTAAAGATTAAAATAAATGATAAAATTGCTGGGTAAATAATACCACTAGACTTCGTGGAAATTTCATAATCTAAAATGTTGCCAACGCCTCCTGCAGCCATGACGCCCCAGATTGCCATACCACCAAATACAATGTAAATCAGTGGGTTTAATACGGCAGTGAATTTATTAAGTATTTCTCCACCACCAAATCCAATTGCGAAACTGATTGCCCAGAATATTAAGAATGCGATTAAACCAGGAATTGAAATACCTAGAATCGTCACACCGCTTCCGATATCAGCGAATCCAGGGAAAATCTTATTCAATAAGATTAATAGTGCTTGTGAACCAGCAAAGGTTTGAAGTCCAAACCAAGCAATACCAGCTACAACACCACGTAGTATACCTGGTAACTTTGCACCTACATCTCCGTATGTATGACGCAATTGCATCGCAAAAGGTATACCGTATTTAGAACCAGCATAACCATTTGCTACTAATAATAATGCAATAATAAATGAACTTAATATTAATGCGAATATTACCTGTAAAGGTGATAGTCCGATTAATAAGAATCCACCTACTGCAGTATAGTTCGGTATATTATGAACGGCACCCATCCATAATGTAAAAAAGTTAAATGCCGAATTGTTTCTTTGTGCTGACGTTTTGGGCATTATATCTTTGTTATAGCCACGTTTTTCAAATTCGGCTGGAGTTAATGCCACGTCGTTTGCTTCTCTTGCCATTCTATATGTCTCCTTTGACTTAATCAGCTAATAACTAGCTATGAACTCTTCATATACAAGTGTAAGACTTATGTAAGCGTTTTTCTTTGTAGTTCTTAACATATATAGAATTTAAAATTATAGGTTTCGTACAAAATTTGTGTATAATAAATTTTAGAAATAAAAATTATTGGTCATTTTGAACAAAACACATAACATTTTGACAAAAAATAACGGTTTCATTTATAAAAAATCGTTTTCACTTTTATATAATCTTCATTGAAAGATAAACAAAAACGGGAGGCCTTATGATGACAACTCTAAACGAAATACTATCTATACCTCAATTTAAAGGTTTAGAGCTTATTAATAGAAAAGGGGATTTATCTTCTGAAGTAACGAGTCTAGACATTACTGAAAACAATGACATTAAACATTTCACATCTAGCAATGCCTTCATCTTAACAACGGGCGTACTTTTCCAAGATAATCAGGAGAATTTAAAGAAATTAATTAAAGACTTAAGTGACATTCAAACAGCTGGTCTTGGTATTAAAGTCTCAAGGTTTTTACATAAAATTGACCAAGATGTGATAGATTTTGCAGACGAATTGCAATTTCCGTTAATAGAAATTCCTGAAAGTTGGAACTTAGGTGAGATTACGCATGAAATTTCATCCTTTATATCCGACTCTGAAACGGGCAAATTAAATTATGCATTGCAAGTTCAACAAGAACTTAACCAACTGCTTATTAAAGGGTTCAGTATTGATAATATGATCGAACGTATGAGTAAATTACTTGGTGTACCTATCATATTATTTAATCCGTTTAAGAAACCTGAAGCGATCAGCCATCATTATAGACAAAGTCAGTCATTATTATCTGAGCACGTCGCTTATTTCAATGCACATCAACAAGAGGAGGTCTCGCAAGATAAGAATAACTTAGTCTTCGAAAATAAAGACCATGTAATCTTTAAAGTATTGGGTTACACATATTTTCCTTACTACATAATGGTATCTCAAGTGAATAAACTTTCTTATCCATTTAGTCTTTTAACAATCGAACAAGTTGTGAGTGTGCTTAGCTTCGCCTTGTATAAAAATACTAAAATTCAAGAAGTAGAGAAAAACGACATTAACCGCTTCTTTGAATCACTCGTCTACAACAAAAGTGAACAAGCATTATCTATCAAAAAACATGCAGATTTATTAAGACAATATTACATCTATCCATCAGACTACTACCAAACTATCATTTGTGGCATAGATGCTAAGACTAACTTAGAAAATAGTTATTATTTAAACGAATTGCACCAATTAACTTTTCAATGGTTAACAGACAAATTATCCGAAATCGACTCATACATCAGTGTTTATCGATTACCGAGTAATGATCGATTCGCCATTTTAATACAGAACAAACAAGACAATCATCTTGAAATGATTAAACAATTACAAATCAGCTACAATGATTATTTCGAAGACCAAATTTCTTTCGGTGTCGGCAATGAAGTAACTGAATTCGCACAATTACCTTCATCATTTTTCGAAGCAAACGAAGCATTCGAGAACGGCTTATTCAATAATGAGAAAGCATTCATTTCTCAGTACCATTCGAAAGACATACAAGAATTATTGCAACTCATACCACAAGAGAAACTTTTACCATTTGTGAAACATACACTCGGTCCACTTAGCTATCCAAAGACTAAAAAAGACTTAGAATTAAAACAAACATTAAAAGTCTATATGGATAACCAATGCGATATTACCAAGACTGCAGAGAAAATATATATCCATCGAAATACCGTTAAATATCGTATAAACAAATGTAGTAATCTCATCGGTACAAATATCGAAGACCCATCACAATCATTAAACATACGCATCGCATTATACGTGTCAGAAATGATTACATTTGATTAATGAAAAAGCAGTAGTGGCCGTTACCACTACTGCTTTTTGTCGTTTGTTGAGGGATGGGGTTAATAAAATATACGGGTGTATTTATCTTGTTTGGTCTGTCTTGATAAATACAAGCCGGCTATTTATGTTGTTTGGTCTGTCTTGATAAATAGAAAGGCTGTATTTATCTTGTTTGGCTAGTCTTGATAAATAGAGGGCGGTTATTTATCTTGTTTGGTCTGTCTTGATAAATAGAAAGGCTGTATTTATCTTGTTTGGCTAGTCTTGATAAATAGAAAGGCTGTATTTATCTTGTTTGGTCTGTCTTGATAAATACAGACCGCTCTATGTTGCTTGTTTACTCTGTCTTGCAACATTCGAGGCTTCAACATTGCTTGTCGCACCTCACTTGCAACATTCGAGACTCCAACATTGCTTGTCACTCCCCACTTGCAATATTCAAGCTCCCAACATTGCTTGTCGCACCTCACTTGCAACATTCAGCCGATTTCTATAACTAGCCACTCTCTATATACTTCTTTCAAATAAGATAAACGCTAGGACGTTTCTTCTGTCCCAGCGTTTCTTATTATCTTAAGTTTTCTTTTACTTTATTCAGCAGCAACTGTGCTGGTGTTGATAGTGATTTTTCTTTTTTCCATATTAAGCTTAAACTTGATGTGATTTGTTCTTCGAATGGGATGAATTTCAAGTTTGTTTCACTTGTATTAATAATACCTTCTAAACATATTGCATGCCCAACGCCTTCTTTGACCATCAATGATGCATTATATAGCAAATTATATTTTCCAATGATACTCAAATCTGTGTCATCCAAATCCAGCATATTAGCTATCATCCTCTGTACGCCTTGTTGTCTTGAAATGATAAGAGGCTTAGCAATTAAATCTTTCGCACTTATTTGCTCGAGGTGACCAAGTACTGAAGTCTTCGTTGTTAAGACACCCCAAGTATCGTCTTCATTCAATGATATGGAATCATAATTAACTTTATTAATAGGTTCTACAATAACACCGAAATCTATCACACCATTATCAATTTTCTCTAAAATTTGTTCAGCATTCCCACTAAAAGTATCGAAATAAACTTGGTCTTGTTCTTCTCTTACTGCTCTCATTGCTTTTGCAATTTGTTTAATACTCTTAGACTCAGCCATTCCAATAGATACTTCGCCATATACTTCTTTATGTTTGATGCTCGATGTGGTCTGATCGACTAAAGTTATAATATCTCGTGCTTTATTTGCTAAATAGTAACCTTCTCTCGTTAACTCCATATATTTTCCTTTTCTATTAAAAAGCGTCACTGAAAGTTCTTCTTCAAGTTCTTTAATTTGTCTTGAAAGTGTGGGTTGCGTAATATGCAATAATTTAGCTGCTGAGGTTAAATTCCCTTCTGATACGATTGCTAAAAAATACCTTAACACTCTATTCTCCATAACTCCATCCTCCTATGCCTAAAACACATACTTAACTATTTATTATAGGTATTGGTAATCATAATAAATATACCATAACATAATACATATACACATTATTGTTCCAAAGGAGGTTATAAATTGTTTAAAAATGTACTTAATCAAAGCATATGGAATCGAACTGTCGCAAAAGATGAACCTGTCTTTAAAGAAATACATGATATCGTCAACAAGAACGCACCTCTCGTCCACAAACTTAATAGTTCATACCATACCAATGATGAAGCGTTAGACATTTTATCCAAAATTACAGGCCAACATATCGATTCAAGCGTCAGTATTAATTTGCCGTTATACACAGATTTCGGTAAACATTTATCAATCGGTAAATCGGTCTTTATCAATAGTAATACGATGTTCACAGACATGGGCGGTATTACATTAGAAGACCATGTGTTGATTGGTCCTCGTGTTAACTTGCTCACTGTTAATCATCCAACAAATCCCAAAGAGAGACGTGGATTAATTGTTAAACCTATTACGATTAAACAAAACGCTTGGATTGGGGCAGCCGCTACAATTTTACCAGGCGTAACAATCGGTGAAAATTCAATCGTTGGCGCAAATTCATTAGTTACTAAAGACGTACCAGCAAATACAGTTGTAGTTGGAAGCCCAGCTCAAATTGTTAAAAATATAAAAGAAAATTAACGGAGGAATATATAATGAAACAAACTCAATTAGACTTAGTAGAAACATGGGATAAAGTTTTTCCACAAAGCGAAAAGGTTAATCATACAAAAACAACATTCACCAATCGATATGGTCTTACACTTGCTGCTGACTTGTATATACCTAAAGAATTCAAACAAGAAAAATTACCAGCTTTAGCTGTAAGTGGTCCTTTCGGTGCTGTGAAAGAACAATCTTCTGGACTCTATGCTCAGAAGATGGCTGAACAAGGTTACCTTACAATCGCATTTGACCCTTCTTATACAGGGGAAAGTTCAGGATTTCCTCGTTACGTTGCATCACCAGATATTAATACTGAAGATTTTCAAGCAGCAATAGATTTCTTAAGTAATCATCACCTCGTTGATAAAGAGAAAATAGGTATCATTGGCATTTGTGGCTGGGGTGGCATGGCACTTAACACAGCAGCAATAGATACTCGTGTTAAAGCAACAGTCACTTCAACTATGTATGATATGAGTAGAATCAATGCAAATGGTTATTTTGATGAAGAAGATAGTAAAGTGGATAGATATAAGAAGAAACAAGCGTTAAATGCACAGAGAACACAAGATTACGCTTCACAAGACCCAGTCCTAGCAGGCGGTGTTATTGATCCATTACCAGATGATACCCCACAATTTGTTAAAGATTATTATGATTACTACAAGACAAATCGAGGCTATCATCCAAGATCATTAAATTCAAACAGAGGTTGGACAATAACTAATCCACTTTCATTTATGAATATGCCATTACTACAATATATTGATGAAATCGATAGCGCAGTGTTATTAGTTCACGGTGAAGAAGCGCATTCAACATACTTTAGTAAAGATGCATATAAACAGTTAACCGGAGATAACAAAGAACTCCATCTTATCCCTGGAAAAGTGCATACAGACTTATACGACCAAGAAGATGTCATACCATTTGATAAAATAAACCAATTCTTAAAAAAACATCTGGGGTAAAAAGATGGGTGTATTTATCTTGTTTGATGAGTCTTGATAAATACGAGGCGCCTTTTTATCTTGTTTGGTGAGTCTTGATAAATACAGGGCGCCTTTTTATCTTGTTTGGTGAGTCTTGATAAATACAGGGCGCCTTTTTATCTTGTTTGATGAGTCTTGATAAATACAGGGCGCCTTTTTATCTTGTTTGATGAGTCTTGATAAATACGAGGCGCCTATTTATCTTGTTTGGTCAATCTTGATAAATACAGGGCGCCTATTTATCTTGTTTGATGAGTCTTGATAAATACGAGGCGCCTATTTATCTTGTTTGGTCAATATTGATAAATAGATGGGCTCTATGTTGCTTGTTTACTCTGTCTTGCAACATACAACGACTCTATGTTGCTTGTTTGCTCTGTCTTGCAATATACGGCGGCTCTATGTTGCTTGTTTGACCACTCTTGCAACATTCAAGGCTCCAACATTGCTTGTCACGCCTCACTTGCAACATTCAAGGCTTCAACATTGCTTGTCACGCCCCACTTGCAATATTCGCCCTCTCTCTACAACTACTCACCCTCTATATACTTCTTTCCAATATGATAAACGCTGGGACATTTCTCTTGTCCCAGTGTTTTCTATTTATATTCCATTCTGTTGTATGACTTGCTTATACCAATCAAATGACTTTTTCTTTCGACGTTCGAGTGTCCCACTTCCTGCATCGTCTTTATCCACATAAATCATGCCATATCGTTTACTCATTTCTCCTGTTGAAGCAGATACTAAATCGATAATACCCCAACTTATATACCCCAACAATGGAACGCCATCTTGAATACCATCGTACATAGCTTCTATATGCTGTTTCATATAATCAATTCTATAATCATCTTGAATTGTACCATCTGCTTCTATCTCATCTTTGGCACCTAATCCATTTTCAACAACAAATAGTGGCTTTTCAAATCTTTCATATATTTGATTCATCGTTATCCTTAAACCAAGCGGATCGATAACCCATCCCCAATCGCTCATTTTAAGATAAGGATTTTTGGCTGATACAATTACATTTCCTTCGTTTTTTTCAACTCTTGATATATCCGCAATAGATGTTCGAGACGCATAATAACTAAATGCTACAAAATCCACCGTTTCTTTCAGAATTTCTTTATCTGACTCATCTATTTCAATGTTAATCCCTTTATTCTTAAAAAATGAATCCATATAGTATGGATATTTACCTTTCGCTTGCACATCTACAAAGAAAGTATTTGTTCTTTCATCATTCATAGACTGCCATACATCTTCTGGATTACAACTGTATGGATAGAAACTACCACCGGCAATCATACATCCAATTTTTGCTTGTGGCGTAATACGATGACAACTCCGAACAACTTTCGCACTTGCTACTAACATATAATGTGCAGCTTGATATAATATTTCTTCCCTATTTTCACTATTATCAAAGTACAATCCGCCACCTGAAAATGGACTGTGTAACACTACATTAATTTCATTGAATGGAATCCAATAATTGACGTATTCTCCAAAATTATTAAAGCATGTTTCTGCAAATTTAATATATAAATCTATTGTTTCTCTATTTTTCCATCCTTTATATTTTTCAACTATACCCATTGGAATATCAAAATGCGCAAGTGTAACGAGTAATTCCATACCATGTTGTTTACATGTCTTGAATAAATCTTTGTAATAATTTATACCTGCCTGATTGGGTATTTCTTCATCACCATTTGGATAAATTCTACTCCAAGATATAGATGTTCTAAATACTTTCAAACCCATTTCAGCAAGTAAGCCAATATCCTCTTTATAATGATGATAAAAATCTATACCAGTATGACTTGGATAATATTCATTCTGATCAAGTTCGCCCTTTTTATAACCTAACTTTATATCTTGTCTCTTTGTACCATGAGGAATTAAATCAATATTACTGATTCCTCTACCATCTTTATCCCAAGCACCTTCTGTTTGATTTGCTGCTATTGCGCCACCCCAAAGAAAATTTTCCGGGAAATATTTTATTGTCATGATTTAACCACTCCTAATATAGATGTTTGTGCTTTAACCTCTGTATGATCAAAGGATGTTATAGATTCATATTCATCTGTATTTGTAATGACAATAATCGTTGTAGGATCATATCCTGATTCAATAATTTGTGTTAAATCAAATGTTCCAAGAATATCGCCAACAGTTACATGATCACCTTGTTCAATTGTTGATGTAAATGGTTCTCCATTTAATTTCACCGTGTCAATGCCTACATGTACTAATACTTCAACACCATTATCTCCTGTTATACCGATAGCATGTTTTGTTGGAAATACAGAAGTTACCGTACCTGTTACGGGTGCATAAATTTTATTACCTGTTGGTTCAATTGCCATACTTTTTCCGATTACTTCTCTACTAAATACGTCATCTTCAACACTTTCAATTGGTTTAATATGCCCTTCAACAGGTGCTGCAACTGTTAGATGATCTTGAGTACCTAAATCTAATAATTCATCTTCAGATTCTGGAATATCTTCAAATCCAAGCACTAACGTTAAGATAAATGAAAGAACAACCGATAGAACCATTACAACAATAATCCACACTATACTCATTGGATTACCTTTTTCAATAAATTGTACACTCGTAAACAAACCTGGTGCTGCCATAGAATGACTTGCTAAACCTGCAAGCCCTGCTACAGCACCTGCAATAAATCCTGTAATAACAGATGCAATCATTGGGCGTTTTAATCGAATAGCAACCCCATATAGTGCTGGCTCAGTTATACCTGCAATAATGGCTGATGATGCAGCTGCCAATGACGTTTGACGTAATTCTCTATTTTTCGTTTTAAATGCTACTGCTAATGAAACGCCCCCTAATGATAAGTTAGCGCCAATCTCAGATGGCATAACCATACCTTCCTTACCTGTTTCAGCAATTGTTTGAACAATCGTTGGTGTGAATACACGGTGCATACCTGTCATAACTAATAATGGCCATAAAGCACCTACGATAGCTACTGCTAAAAATCCTAATTTATCATGTACAAAGAAGACAATCTGAGATAGTCCTGTACCAATCAAAATGCCTGTTGGACCTACGATAATAATCGCTATTGGTGCAGCAATTAATAAGATTAACATTGGTTTCAAGAAGTTTTTCATTACAATTGGTGTAATACGATCTGCAAAATCTTCAATATATTTCAGTAACCAAGTCATGACGATTGCTGGAATAATCGTATAAGTATATTTCACTGACATAACTGGAATAAATGCGAAAGTTGCTTCTTTACCTTCTGCTGCTTTTTCCATAATTTCCATAAATACTGGATGTACCATAACACCAGCAATTGCCAATGCTAAAAATACGTTACTGTTAAATTTCCTCGCTGCAGATACTGCCACAAGCATTGGTAAGAAGAAGAAAGGTGCATCTCCTATAGTATTTAAAATATTATACGTTGAACTGCTTTCTGACAGTACGCCCGTCATACTTAATAACATGGCCAATAATTTAATCATCGAACCACCAATAATAGCAGGAATTAATGGTGACATCGTTCCAATAATCGCATCAAGAATATTGATACCTACCTGCTTAAATGTTAACTTTTTCTTTTCAACTGGTTCATTACTTTTAGCGCCACCACTGACACCACTTTTCATCAATGCTGTATAAGTGTGTGATACATTGTTTCCTACAATAACTTGATATTGTCCACCTTGCTTACGTAACCCCATAACGCCATCAATATTTTTTATGGCATCATCATCAGCCTTACTGTCATCTTTCAACACAAATCTTAAACGTGTCATACAATGTGTTAAGTTTTTAACATTGTTACTACCGCCAATGTGTTTAAGTATTTCATCAGCCATCCTTTGTTCATTTGTCATCTTTATATCTCTCCCGTCTTGTTTAGAACAATAAAAAAAGACCCAAATCATAAATAGATAGACTTATCCCTAGATAAATTCACCTATTAATGATTTAGGTCTCGCCTGCCGAACAGTAACAATCCTAAAAAATTAATTGTTTATTTTGTTTTCGTAACATCAATATATCATATAATTATTTATTGTCAACGCTTTCATTTCTAGAAATTAATCTCTGTATATGAATCGTTAAGTACAACGCTTCATCATGCGTCATTTCATACTGGTACTTTTTCAATAAAAATACTTCAATTTTCTTCACACATTTAAATGCATGTTTATATTTCTCTTTTACTATCTCGTAAAGTTCGATTTCATTTGTATCAAGTGGGTTACTTGAGAAAATACGTTGTGCAAGAAATTTTAAATGTGTCACAAATCTATAGTAAGTTAGACTTTCTTCATCAAAATCTAATCTAAAATGGTATTTCACTAAGCTTAAAATATTTTGCACCATTTCTGTTACTTGATTATAGTCTGCTAAATTATTATGTTCTGCATTTAACAAATGAATTGCAATAAATCCCGCTTCATCTTCAGGTAAACGAACACCAACAATTTCAGTAATCCAATCTAATGCTTGCACACCAATTTCATACTCAGTTGGATAAAAACGTTTCGTTTCCCATAGCAATCCATTCTTTATAGCCATTCCCTCTTTTTGTCGCTCAATAGCAAAGTTTATATGATCCGTCAGTGCAACATAAATAGTATCGCTGAGATCTTTTTGATATTTATCTTTCGATACTTCGATTATTTTCTCAACAGCTTGAACCACTTCAATCGGCACTTCGATTAATAACGTTTTAAAGCGATCAGAAATTTCCTGGCTACTTAAATCAAATATTTTTTCAATCTTTGATTCTTCCACAATATCGCCTTCTTGCTTTTGAAAACCTATCCCTTTCCCCATCACAACACGTTCCTGGTTGTTGTGGGTGACACTAATCACATTATGATTGATGACTCTATTTATCTTCATATGACACCCCTTTAATTAATAAATACATTGTGCCACACCGTTATAATAATTATCAATCTATAAATAAAAGAGACCCAAGTTTTCAAACTTGAATCTCCTACTACAACTTATTAATTCGCTCCCTACGACCAACCGATTAACTGCGCAAAGATTAATGAAATGATTGAAATGACACCCCATACGATAAAGAGTGGGAAGAAGAATCGAATCCATTTTGTATATGATACGCCTCCGATTGCTAATGCTGCCATAAAGTACCCACTAGTTGGATAGAAGACATGTGTAAAGCCGTCTCCTAATTGGAAGGCTAAGACTGCGGTCTGTCTTGTAATACCTAGCATATCTGCTAATGGTGCCATAATTGGCATTGTCACTAACGCTTGTCCGCTTCCTGAAGAAATAATAAAATTAATCAGCACTTGAACGATATACATACCAACTACTGCTACTGTTGGTGTTGCACCATCGATAACAGAACCTAATCCGTGAACGATACTGTCCATAATTTTACCGTCTTCAAGTACAACGGCTATTGAACGTGCAAGTCCTACAATAATGGCACCCATTAATACATCTTTGAAACCATCATTAAATGACTCACAAATTTCACGCGTATTCAATCCAGTGACTAAACCTACTACAATACCCATAACTATGAAAAGACCTGACATTTCTACCATAAACCAGCCTTGTGTAATAACGCCGTATACAAGAATGATAAAGAATAAGAGCACTACGGCAATACCGATTTTTTGTCGTTTAGTCGCAACGAGTGGTTCTTGATTCGTAATATCTTTGTACATATGTCGCTTCTCAGTATCATCATGATAAACTAAACTGATTGAAGGTTCTTTTTTAATTTTTTTAGCGTATTTCATAATAAATAATATCGTTACAAATAGTACAATCACAAAAATAGCTAAACGTAATCCGATTCCTGAAAATGTTGGAATACCTGATAATTTTTGTGCTAATCCTGTATTGATTGGATTTAATACACCGACCGTGAAGCCGACTACAGTACCACACAATGCAATAGATGTAGCGGTTATAGAGTCATAACCTAACGCAATAATAAGCGGAATAATAACCGGAATATAAACGAGTGACAACTCTGCTGTACCGATTAATGTTGCAATAATCGCAAATACTGTTGTTAATACTGGAATAATCAAAATACTTTTATTTATAAACTGGCGTGCAAGTTTATCCACACCAATTTCAATAATACCTGTACGTCTTAACACCATAAACATCCCACCGATGATAAGTGTAAAGAAGACAATTTCTCCTGCTTCAATTAAACCTCGTGGTATAATCGAAATAAAATCAACCAAACCAACTGGTGCTGAATCTATGTAATGAAATGAATCTGCGTCTACCATTTCTCTACCCTCAGGCCCTTTAACCCTATCAAACTCACCTGATGGAATTAAATATGTAGAAATAGTTGCAATCACACCGAAAACAAATAAAATCACATATATATGTGGCATACTAAACTTTTTGTTAGACCTATCTTCGTTCTTTGCCTTATCATTTTCCTTTACCAATGTGCACGACCCCTTTGCTTATTTTGATAAACAATTTCATGCTATCACGTTTAGAAAAATTTATAATTATACAAATCAGAAAATTTAAAAAATATTTTTGTCAGTTATTACAAAAAATCATATGCACGATTTATTTATTCACGTTATTATATAGGGAATTCCCTATTTTTCTTCTTTTTGAGAAAAAATTCACAAACTTTCGTTATATTGTTTTAGAATAAAGATGTAGGAGGGATTGTCATGCGAAAGACGATTTTAGTTGTTCATGGTATGAGAAAGGGAAAGTTAAATGAAACGTTATTAAATTTTATTCATCAAACTTTTAATAGTGATGAGATTGATTATGAGGTGGCCTTTTTAGAAAGTGAAGAGATCCTATTAGATGAAGTGATTCAACAAACGGTTGATGCTGGATATTCACGTATTCATCTTGTGCCGTTATTATTGTTTACCGCTTCTCATTATTACGAAGATATCGAAGCGTTATATGAATCATTTAAAGAAAATAACCCGAACGTGCAGTTTATATTAAGTAAACCTTTAGGCACACACCCGATTATGACAAACTGGGTTGCTTCACAACTTGAAGCTTACAAAGACGACATTGATGATGAAAGTGGAATTGTCGTACTTGCTCACGGTAATGCACGCTTTGATGAACCGGATGTTGCACTTACACGCATTTGTCACGAACTATCAACGGATCAAAATCCATGTTACCCGAGTATGGTCTATGGTGAACTGCGCTTTAAAGAAACGTTACCGAAAATCGCTAAAAAGCATCGTAAATTATTAATTATTCCATTTTTCTTCTATGATGGTTTCCTTGTAAACAAGTCGAAACGTCAAATAGAGTCTCTAGGTTTACCGAATCCTATCACATATACGACGGCTATTAATTTTCATCCGTTATTAAAAGACATCGTACATTTAAGAATTGCTGAATGTGAGGCGGTACCAGATGTATCCAGTACAACTTAACCTTAAAGGTAAACATGTCGTAATCATTGGTGGTGGCAAAATTGCATGGAGAAAGTTCTCTAAATTGAAATCAGAGCCTTGCTCAATTGATGTTATCGCACGCGAATTTCATGAGCACTTTGATATGATTCAACCAACGAAACATATTCGTCTTATACAAGCAGACTATCAACGAGAACATATTGCCCATGCAGATTTAATTATTATCGCAACTAACCAGCCCGAAACGAATGACCGAGTTGCTCAAGACGCCCTACCCTCTCAATGGGTCAATCATACCGGGGATCGCAAACAATCCGACTTTTATAACACCTTAGATATTGAACATAATGGCCTAATAATTAGTATTAGCTCACACGGCCAAGATATTCAACGAACACAACACTATGCAGCGAAAATTAAAGCATGGTTAGATTCAACGAAGGAGGATATGCATGAGTAAAACAAAACTTTTAATGATCGGTAATGGTATGGCTGGTGTCCGTACAATTGAAGAAATTCTAGAACGTGATCCAGACCGCTTTGAAATAACAATCATCGGTAAAGAACCTTACCCAAACTATAACCGCATCATGTTATCAAACATTCTTCAAAATAAAATGACAAAAGAAGAAACGATTATGAACCCTTATGAATGGTATGAAGAACATAACATTCGATTAATAACAGGTGATAAAGTTGTAAAAATTGATCGTGAACTAAAACAAGTCGAAACAGAACATGGCGTGAAAGTATCATATGACCAAATGATTATTGCGACTGGTTCTGATTCATTCATACTACCAATTGATGGTTCTCGTCTAGAAGGTGTTGTCGGTTTCAGAACCATCGATGACACTGAAAAGATGTTAGAAACAGCTAAGACTAAAAAACGTGCCATCGTTATAGGTGGCGGTTTACTAGGACTAGAATGCGCACGTGGTCTTGTAGATCAAGGTATGGACGTCACAGTTGTACATTTAGCAGAATGGCTGATGGAAGTTCAACTAGATCGTAAAGCAGGAGAACTTTTAAAAGCAGACCTTGAAAAGCAAGGTATTAAATTTGAATTACAAGCTAATACACAAGAAATCATTGGTGAAAACCATGTTAAAGGTATTCGTTTATCAGATGGACGTGTTATCGCAACAGACATGGTCGTGATGGCAGTAGGTATTCGCCCAGTGACGAAAGAAGCACGTGCAGCTGGATTAGAAATTGGACGCGGTATCGTAGTAGACGATTTTATGCGTACAAGTGACCCAGAAATTTATGCAGTTGGAGAATGTGCAGAACACCGTTCAAAAGTATACGGTCTTGTTGCCCCACTATATGACCAAGGTAAAGTCCTGGCAGATCATATTACGGGCATCCCAACTGAAGGTTACAAAGGTTCAACGACCTTCACTTCTTTAAAAGTATCAGGCTGCGATTTATTTAGTGCAGGTTGGATTACTGAAAGTGAAGGTGTCCGTGGTATTGAAACTTTTAACGGTGTCGATAACATTTATAAGAAAATTTTTGTCAAAGATAAGACGATTGTCGGTGCAGTACTTTATGGTGATATAGAAGAAGGCAATCGCTTTTATAATATGATGAAAAAAGGCGATACAATTGATGAATATACACTCGTTTCAATTCTTCATAAAGCAGGAGAAGTTGATGCGATTAGCGTTGCTGAAATGGATAACGATGAAACAATCTGTGGATGTAACGGTATTTCTAAAGGTGTCATTGTAGAAGCGATTAAAGACCAAGGTTTAACTTCCGTAGCTGATGTCACACGTGTGACGAAAGCTGGTAACTCATGTGGTAAGTGTAAAGGTCAAATTGCAGAGCTCTTAGAATATACACTTGGTGATGACTTTGTTGCTGCAGCGCCAACAGGTATTTGTGCATGTACAAGTCTTACAAGAGACCAAATCGTTACTCAAATTCGAGCTAAAGGTTTAAAAACATCTAAAGAAGTTCGACACGTATTGGACTTTAAAGATAAAGGTGGATGTCCAAAATGCCGCCCTGCGATTAACTACTATTTAAACATGGTATATCCTCATGACCACGAAGACGAAAAAGCTTCACGCTTTGCGAACGAACGTTACCATGCCAATATTCAAAAAGACGGCACATTCTCTGTTATCCCACAAATGCGTGGCGGTGTAACAGATGCCGATCAACTTATTCGACTTGGTGAAGTAGCGAAGAAATACAACATCCCATTAGTCAAAATCACGGGTGCACAACGTATCGGTTTATACGGTGTTAAAAAAGAAGAATTGCCGCAAATTTGGAAAGATTTAGATATGCGTTCGGCATCTGCTTATGGTAAGAAGACACGTTCAGTTAAAAGTTGTGTCGGTAAAGAATTCTGTCGATTTGGTACACAATTCACAACAAAATTAGGTATTCGCTTAGAGAAAACTTTTGAATATATCGACACACCACATAAATTCAAAATGGGTGTTTCAGGTTGTCCACGTAGCTGTGTAGAATCAGGTGTAAAAGACTTCGGTGTCATTGGTGTAGAAAATGGTTTCCAAATTTACATTGGTGGTAATGGTGGTACAGATGTCGTCGCAGGTGAATTACTGACAACTGTTGAAACTGAAGATGAAGTTGTCAAACTATGTGGTGCATACATGCAATACTATCGTGAAACAGGCATTTATGCAGAACGTACAGCACCATGGCTCAAGAGACTTGGCTTTGACCAAGTAAAATCAGTTGTACTTGATCCTGAAAAACAAGATGAACTTTACGCGCGCATAATGGATGCGAAACGTGCATACGATACAGAGCCATGGCATGAAGTCGTGCTCAATAAAGAAAAACGTCACATTTTTGAAGTAGAGAAGGTGTAACTATGACATTAACAAATGAAAAAGTAAGAGTTGCGCATATTTCAGACCTTGAACCATTAATCGGTAAGAAAGTCATCGTTGGAGATACGCAAATTGGTTTATTTTTAACTGAAGAAGGTAACATTCGTGCGATTAATAATGTTTGTCCTCATAAACAAGGTCCATTATCAGAAGGTACAGTGAGTGGAGATTATGTATACTGTCCCCTTCATGACCAAAAAATCGACTTATCGACTGGTCAAGTTCAAGAACCAGATGAAGGATGTGTCGCAACTTATCCTGTAGAAGTGGTCGATGGAGACATTTACGTATGTCTATAATCGAACAACCTCAAGTTTACTTAGTCGGTGCAGGTCCAGGAAACCCTTTATTACTATCTAAAAAAGCAGAGCGATGTATTAAGCGGGCAGATGTTATTTTATACGATCAACTAGTGAATCCATTTATATTACAATTTTCATCACCAGAAACGGAATGGATTCATGTTGGTAAACGACCTTATCATAAATCTATGAAACAAGAAGACATTAACCAATTACTTGTTGAAAAATCACGCATAAACAAGACGGTCGTCCGTCTAAAAGGCGGCGATCCAGCAATATTTGGACGTCTTGCAGAAGAAATATCTGCATTAAAATCACACAACATTACATTCGAAGTCGTACCTGGTATAACAGCCGCTTCAGCTGCCATGAGTGAACTTAATCGTGGGTTAACAGAACGTAATGTTTCAACTAATATTACATTTACAACTGGCCACTTCAAAGATAATGAAGAACAATCCATTGATATTACAACACTCAAACATGGTGGCACCCTCACCATATATATGGGTGTTAAGAGATTACCAACTTTAGTTAAAGAAATTAAAGCAGAAATCACAGACGACATACCAGTAGCCGTTATCTTTAGCGCCACACGACCAGAACAAACGGTCATATCAGGCAATGTATCTAATATCGTCGAAAAAG
The DNA here is from genome assembly GCF_022386165.1 of Mammaliicoccus sp. P-M58. NCBI lineage: Bacteria > Bacillati > Bacillota > Bacilli > Caryophanales > Staphylococcaceae > Mammaliicoccus > Mammaliicoccus sp. P-M58. The sequence continues at coordinate 268,269 of NZ_JAJNJI010000002.1, read as the reverse complement.
TGCAGTCACTCTCACATATACCAGGACCTGGTATCACAATTGTAGGTCATGTTGTTAGAGATTTAGTTGAAGATATATCAAGTAAAGAAGAAGTCGAGTACGTAAAATTTATAGGCAATCGACAGAATATAATAGACGATGCATTAGAAGTGTATGAAGTAGGCGGATGGGCAATCATAGATGATCGCGACCATCCCAACCTACACCCAACACAACATAACATCCTCACCGAACTCATTAATCAAACAACATTTACAAAAATTGTAGATACAGAAGTAGTGAATGTTTAGGATGATAGAGTTTGGTGAGTGAACACGGTGAGTTGAAGGCCGCGCACGAAGTCTGCGAGATATTGTGCACTTTCAAATAAACTATTCAAAAAAAAAAAAAACAGCTGTTGCTTTGAAGTTTCTAAGTGAGCTAAGCACATTTTATAAAAAACACTTTTGTTAAATTCACATAATGTGAATTTCTACAAAAGTGTTTTTTTGTGAGTACTCTCTTCCTCAATATAAACTAAAAAAGATATTTTCTTCATCTATCTTTTCTCCAATTAAAATTAGATAATCATCTATGTCTATATCATACTTTTCAATAAGCACATTACTATTAGAAATTTGAACTAAATATTTATTAGGACTATTCTCGAATGTTATAAACCCTTTTACACGATATACCTTTTGGGGTAAATTCTGTAACCATAATTTGAATTTTTCCATTTGAACTGGCTTATCAATTGAGTAGTATTTATGGTAAATATGACTATGAAAATTTTGATTTTGATTCTTAAATGGGATGTTTTTAACTTTTTTAGATAAGTGATGATAACTTACTTTTCCATAAGTTGTTGAAAATGTTTCTGCTCTTGGATATTGTTCTTGTATAGATTTAATAACATTGATTGCCTCACACGAATCGATTAAATCAAGCTTATTTACTATAATATCCTGACAATACTTTAGTTGAACATCGATAAGTTGTTGTGTTTGTTTTGAATAGGTTGCTATTTTTTGATATTCCGGTATATCTATGATGCCGATGATACTTCTTATTGTTATAAATGGCGAAAGCACAGGTGTCAAACATGCATCAAGTACTTCTAATGGGTGTGCAATACCACTACATTCAATTAAAACTATTTCTGGTTGTTGTTCAATATATAACATATGCAATTGATGTGCAACATCATCTTTCATTTCACAACATATACAGCCATTAATAATTTCATTTACTGTTACATCAGACTGAATTAACTCAGAATCAACTGTCCTCTTACCAAACTCATTCATAATGACAGCGATACGTTTACCTTCTTCATGGACATCTTTAATTAAATGATTCAGTAAAGAAGTCTTCCCGCTCCCTAAAAATCCAGTGATGATAAAAATTTCCATACCAAATCCACCTTTAATATTTGTCAAAATCCATAAACACTTTACTACCTGTTGTGTTGACTTGTCTTTGATACTTTCCATTGTACCCAGAAATAGCAGGTAAATGTGTACGTGCTATTACAAGTTGACATATCCGTTGGTTTTCTTCAATTTTTAATGAGAAATCATTCGCATTAAATAATTCTAAAGTAATATGACCTTCAAACCCCGGATCTACCCAACCAGCATTCTGTATAAATAAACCCGCTCTGCCAATTGAACTCCTCCCTTCTACAAAACCCGTCATCATATTTGAAAGTTTCACACATTCCTGTGTAGTCGCTAATACAAATGATTTACCTGGTATTGTAAAAGTTTTGGCAACAACTTCATCATATTGAATAGGATCTTTCAACGATTGCACATTATCTTTTGGTGAAATGGGTAGTAGAAAATGATTGCCTAATGTTAAATCAATAGAAGCGGGTTCTATAAGTTGTTCTCGATAAGGTGTGACACTTACTTGACCTTCACTAATAAACCGCTTAATATCTTGATCTGATAATATCAATTAAATCCCTCCAAATAAATTCATAATCAATACAGTTCCACATAAGCAAATGGTCGCTGTAATCATTTGTTTTACGACAATACCTAGACCTTGCTTCCACCCTAAATTTTTAATTATCATAGTGATTGTTACAGAACATGCAGAAAATGTTGAACTAAATAATACTAATAAGAACACACTTTTTAACGACATCGTTTGCAATAATGAGCCCTGATTCATATTGAACAACAACATACCATCTTTTCTAATCATTGAGAATAGAATACCCGTTGACATCTCTTGAGGTGCATTCATCAACTGTAAAATTGGATTAAAGACATTTGCAGCCCACAATAAAATAGGTGTCATAGAAAGGATACTCGCACATACACAAATCATCATAAATATTGGTAAAGCTTGAGCTAAGAATGACAGAATAGTCTGTTTGGATTCTTTCCATACAGCTATAATTGAAGGCTTTCTAACTTTATCTAACACAAAATAATGAGTTGGTATCATGCTTTTTGAGGACCATAGTTTAATATGTATTAAACCACCGATAAATACGATTATTAAATAAGGAATAAATAACCATGGGGCTTTGATTACACTGAATAGTGAAAGTGTCGCGCCAATTTGATAACTACATGATGAACCAAAGCTAACCATACTCATACAGTTATTTTTAGTGCAAGCACTACAATCATGATTGGCACGCAATACTGCTGCGGAATTACAACCAAATCCTTCAATAACTGGTACAATATCGTAACCAGTTAATCCTACTTTTGTCATAACTGGATCGATTGACCAAACGATATAAGATTTTAAATGACTTTCACTGATAATATTTGTAGAAATACTAATGAAAACGACAACAGGTAATGCCCAAATGATTGAATATATGCCGAGTGACAATAACCCATAATCTCCAAATAATAAGTCATTCAAAGTCTTTTCGTCGAATTGAACAGTATGTATTACATAGTCTAAAAACTGCTCTACCCAATGATTTTGAATATATTGAGATAAATAATAAGAAATATATATTGGCAACATAAACATTAATATGATTAAAGTAAAAGCTAAAAACATGTCTTTTACTTTAGGAATATGTTTCGCTTGTTCTTGTCTTAAGATGTTCAATTCAGAGATAATATATTTTGATTCGTCAGGGTCATCTATCTTTTGCTTACAGTTTTCATCTAGTGTGAGCTTTAATTGCTTTTGAATGATATACCTTTTAAACTGTAATTTCTGCTCTGTTGATAGTTTTTTTAGCTGCTTAATCACAATATAATGTTCACCGTTTGGTATCGGTGAACAAGTTCCATTTTTAATATTATATTCAACTTTTAACATGAACAGTTCACATCACAACAATCATAATCATCTAAAAACATTTGATTTGATTGATAGAACTCTATAGCATCTTCATTTGCTTCAAAGCTTTCTCGGTCACATATTAATTTTGCTAGAACAGCTAAACGCGTTCTAAATTTGTAAATATAACAAAGAATAACATCTTGATGTTTAACCGTATCTCCTATCATAAAGACATTAGGATTAATTGTTGATTCATCATCGTCAGTTAGCATAAAATTTGTACCATCATTTTCAAATAATATTCGAGTTAGTCGATTATGTTGAACAGGATTAAATCCAGTAGCAAGTATCGGTTCTTCGGAAATTTTCACATCGTCGTGTACGCCGTTAAATTGAATAACATATTGACCATTTCTATACTCAATTTCTTTCACCACATGTTCGGTATGAATACGTATGGGATAACCAAGTTCCTTTAATTCTTCATATCGTTGGTGTGTATAAGGAGAAAGTCGAATACTTGGATCAGCATCTTCTTGTTTATAACTTGTAGAATTCGTATAAATATCGACAATTTTACCGGATAATGCTAAATTGAGCGCTGCATCAAATCCACTTTCATTACCTCCGATCACGACAGCCTTTTCCCCATTTATATCTGTAAATTTTTCAACCTCACTATAATGTCTACCATGTTTAAACGGTTTATAAGGATATGAAAAATTCCCTGTCGCAACAAAGATATATTCAGCATCAATAGTCCCATAATCTGTATAAACTTTATATGTGCCTTTGTCTATATTATTGGATACATCTAATACATTTGTATGTTGGTCAATTTTCAAGTTATAAATCTGTACAAGCGCTTCTAAATATTGAACATACTCTTTACCTGAAATATGTTCTTTTTTAAAAGTAAAAGCAGGAGAACTATGAGGTATGATTGCGTTAATATCTGGTGTTCCAAATCCATTTGTTGTAAACGAAGGTGTGATAAAACGAGTTGATAATGGCCAATTTTTAAAAGATTCACCAACTTGTCCTTTATCTAATATAAGAATATCATCTAATCCCATTTCAATTAATGCAATAGCCATACCTATACCAGCAGGACCCGCACCAATAATCACTACTTTATTTGTTTTTTCCATTTTAACACTTCCTAAATCGTAATCATTACTATTTAATGATATAAATAAAGTAACATTTTTAAAATGAATACGCAAGTTTAGAAAATTCATATTATTAATCAAATATAATAATGATGGTAAATAGTATTTAAATTAAAATTGGGAGCGGGACAGAAATCTAATTTGAATAAAAAGATTTCGTAGTCCCGCCCCGGCAAGGATGACTAGAATTGAAAAAAGCTTGATACAAGTGCGTTTTCAAATCAGTCATCTACTGCCAAGATGCTTAAAGAAGCTGAGACATTACATTATGTCCCAGCCTCAGAAAATATTGTTTATTAAGTTTTCATTATTCGTGTTTAGATGCTACTGTTTTTCTTATTACATTTCAGTTTCATGTGTTATAGATGGCAAAATTTTAGTTCTTAATATTTCTTGATATACTTCTTTTGCTTCTTGATTGTAAGTATTGTTTTCTTCAAATTTTTCATTCCAAATAAATGATTGTTTATCAATTTTGGCATCTTCATTTACGATATCCATATATTCACTTTTGGGGTCAATTAATTGTTGTTTAATCAAATTCGACCTCAAATTAATATATAAAGTTTGCACCAAATTGTTTATCTCATCGATACTGCGAAAGAGATTGATAAAATCAAATGTTGGTACATGCATTTGAGCTAACCACATCATTCGTGTACTGTCTCTTAATGCAAAATCAATTTCTTTACCTGAGTATTTAGATTGTGTATAGGCATATAAAATAATTTTGAGCATTATTTTAGAGTGATGGTCACTTATACCAAACCGCTCTTCACAATCATCAAACTTTGTTTCTGGTACACTATCAACGATAAACTTCACTATACGTGCTACATCATTTTTCGGAATACGTTCTTCTAAATCTGATAAATTTATTATAGGTTGCATGTTATCATAATTCACCTCTTTTTATATAACATTTCATTACTACTATGAATATATTTATCTTTTTAATGTTATTATTAATTTTTTATAGAAACTTACAATAACATGATAACCTAGTTGATAATCATTATCAATTGAATTATGTGAAGAATTTACAATAGAATTTTCATTGAAACAAAATAAACAATGGACTTATGGTGTCCATTTAAATGTATATATTATACATCAGGAGTTGATTAAGTTGGACAAAGCTACTCGTGTATTATCATTATTATGTAGTATCTAAGAAAGAAAAAGAGCAATTGGAAAAGTTGTTATATAAAGACACGAATGCTTATGGGAAGATAACTGACATTGACCACATATGGCAATATGGTCAAGAAGACAGACATGATCAAACATTCACTATTGATGGACAGAGTATTATTTATGACGGGAAAAATAAAGATTTATTTAAAGACAAGGGTAGTGAAATGTATCAGATTAAAAAAATCGATGATCATTCTGTTGAAGGTGTTATAGCAAAAACACCAGAATCAAAACTTCATGAAGTAAGTAACCCCGTACTTAAAAATAGTAAAATGATTATAACGTATATTGACGATAATACAATCAAAATTAAAAAAGATGACTACCCAGAAGAAACGTTACATGCATCTATTAATAATGATGGAGAATAAATGATTCATTATTGCTTGGGAAATCACATACATGACTAAGATAAAATCTTTTATATGATGATAAACAACCTGAACTTATTTACTGAAGTTCAGGTTGTTTCATTTATACTCTACTATAATTTGGAAAATTTAGGGTTTAATGCGTCATACTTTTTGCTACAATAGTTATATATAATATAAATATTTTTATTCTTTTCTATATTAAGTAGTTTATTCAAAACAAAGGAGGAATTTTCAGCATGAAGAAATTAATGGCTGTAGCAAGTATTTTAGTACTATTATGTGCTGCGTGTAGTAGTGATAAAGAAAAATCAAATGCACATCAAAAGGATGAAAGTACTAAAACTGAAAGTAAGCAAAAAGATAACTCTAAAAATGAATCTAAAGCTAATGAGAATAAACCTAAACAAGCTAAAAATGTAAAAACAGATGTTAATGACGTATCAAATAAGACGAAATTAGCTTTAGCCTTTTTTGCTGATGAAGATGGAAAATATATCGTAACAAAAGATGAAGTATTACAAGGTATTTATGAACAGAATGTACAAGGTGAGAAAGAAAATAAGAAACTATATAAACTATTATTAATAGATGATAACCATATAAAAAATGCACCTGATGATATGAAATTTTATTCAGTTTACCCAGCAAAAGGTTCATTTTCAACTGTAGTTGGTTTGAGTAAAGACAAATTATATGTAGGCGGCACACAGGGCGCTATGACGTATAAAGAGTTGTTAGAAACAGGAAAAGAATACAACCTACAAGACTTATATGATAAAAATAAAAATTATACATCACTTGAAGAACTCGCAAATAAAATTGAATTTAAGAAAGAACATCCATTCATAGATGACGAAACAAGAAAAGAATTCGAATTACAAGAAAGTCCCGGTACGGAAGCACACCTTAGATCACAAGTTTATGGTATGATTTCTGATTTTGAAGGTGAACCAATAGGAGATAGTAAATATACAGTAGATATTGTTAGGCATGATAATAACGGCAAGTGGTATGTTAACTATCGTAATGAACACGGTGAAATCATCGGTACTTATACTACGAAAGGCGAAGACATCGTTAAAAAAGATGCTGAAGGCAATATTATTGAACAAAAGCATGTGGAAAATAGATATCAATAATAATAGACATATCTTGAACACCCACTTCTTTCATTTTTATCTAATGGAAAGTGCTTTTATTTTAATATTGTTTATGTAGTATACTTTTGATATGTTAAAAACGAATACTTTAATAGCACTATTAACAAATTCAAAACTTTTACTTAGGTGATACAAGATGGTCGAGTTATTTGTTGTATTGGGAATTATTTTAATCAATGTCATTTATGATGTAATTGTCTATATGACGCATAATGATATTTCATATATGATATGTTTATTTGCCTACAGTGTTGGTATATATTTAAGATATCAATTTCACGAGAGTCAAATACATGTAACACGAAGGCAAAAGATTAAAGAGTTATTTATAAATCTCTCGATATTCATGAGTGTGACTTTAGGTTTTATCCTGATAAAAGCAGCTGGATGGGCAAATATTTATACAATGCTAATCTATTATTTTGTCGTAGTTGGCGTTATCATTCTTTATATAAATAGAAGAAATACTCAAGTACGCGAAAGCCGTGATAAATAACGTCATGGCTTTTTTGTTGTCTTGATATTTAGATATTTCCACTAATAATTGGGCAAAATGATTGGCTTCATATATAATGAGTCCTAATATTATTTAAACTAAATTAATCTAACATGATAATGATTAAGCCCAAAGTGAAGGAGTTCTTTTATGATTATTCGAGAGATGAAACAAGATGATAACGCAAAAGTAAAAGAAATTATACAAGATTCATTAGAATCACTTGGCCTTGCGATTCCTGGGTCAGCATATTATGATCCTCAACTTAATGATCTTCACCAATATTATGCGAATTTAAAACATGCGAACTATTGGGTAGCTGAAATTGAAGGAGAAATTGTTGGTGGCGTTGGAATAGCGCCATTTAACGAACATGATAAAGTTTGCGAATTACAAAAGTTATACTTAATTCCAAAAGCACAAGGTCTAGGACTTTCTAAGAAACTTATGGAAACAGCACTATCCTTTGCCTTTGAACATTATGAACAATGTTATTTAGAAACAATGCATGAATTAAAAGCAGCATGTATCCTATATGAGAAATTTGGATTTACACTGTTAAACGAACCACTCCCAGGTTCTGACCACTCCGCAATGGATGCGTGGTATATAAAGTCTAAATAAGATTAGTAAAAGCCATGACAAATTACGTCGTGGCTTTTATTTCACTTCTCAGCAACATTACTTTCTATACACCCTTGTAAATATCTTCAAATATATGTAAATTAAATATAAGTATCATTTTACACTAGAAGTTATACATATTATCTTTAGAAAGTAGGTAAATGCTTTATGAGAAAATTATTCAATTTCACCATGACGATAATTGCATTCTTATTATTAGCGTGTTTGCCTGCTTTATTTGATGATCAACGTTTTAGTTTCTTGAACTATCTTAATGCCTTGAAGTCGACATTTTTATACATATTTCATCCTCAAGATATTATATTTACAAATAAAATATCACATGTTGAACGCAGTTTATTTCCGTTCTTTATTGAACCTTGGATAAATACTATTGTGATTTTGTTTGCTGCGCTATTGTTAGCTTTTATCGTATCTTTATTATTTACATACCTTTTATATGTTAATGACCATATTAAAAAATGGTATTTAAAAATTAATACGGTTCTATCTATTATCCCGGATATATTTTACATACCTTTTTCTATTTCATTGGTGATATTATTTTATCGATATACAGATATTCTATTGTTTAATGTAGCGAATAGTTCAGAGGATAAAGCTTTAATATTCCCTATTTTGGTGCTATCGATTATACCTTTAGTGAGTAGTGTGACATTTTTAAGTAGTATTCTAGATGATGTATCTCGTGCAGATTATATTGAATTTTCTAGAACGAAGGGTTTATCAAATGTAGAGCTATATTTTAAACACATATTAAGGAATTTGTTTGCATCATATTTAATCAATTTTAAACATATTATTTGGATCACGCTTTCAAGTTTATTACTTTTGGAAAGAATCTTTAACATGCACGGTTTGTTATCATTTATATTTGATTACGGCTCTCCAGAAGTATTATTTGTCACGTTTATATTGATTTATGCACCTGTATCTCTCGCCATATTTATGAGTCATAAAGTGTTATTTACCATCACTGGCGTAAGGGGAGGGTTATCATGAAGAAATTTTATATACTATTAACGTTACTTATCTTACCTGCGCTAGTTGGTGTAATTTATTTTGATTTACTAAACATCACGCCTAAACCTATGAATTTTCTATACAATTCTAATGGGGATATTATGAAAAGCTCGCCATTTGCACCTAGCTTTAAAGCATTGTTTGGTGTGGATGCCGCTTCTAAAAACATGTTATTTGAAGTGTTATCCGGATATCGTATCACTTTACTGATTATCATCGTCATATCAAGTTTATCGGTTCTTTGTTCAATTGTAATGGGAACTTATTTAGCATTTAATCGCAAAACAACAAGTATTTACAGTGTCTTTTCTAATGCTTTATTTTATATTCCTCAATCTATATTAGCGTATATTTTATTACAACCTTTGCTATATGAAACAATAGATGGCTTTACGACTACTATGCAATTTAGAATGACTTACAATATCATCATTCTTACAATCTTAATGATCCCGACGACTACTATGCTGATAAAAGAATCAACCCAGCACATATTAAATCAAGACTATATCGAAGCTGCTTATACCATTAGTCCTAATGATAAACATATTTTTATCAAACAAGTATTACCTAACATACAAACTCAATATTTGATCATATTTTTGAGAATATGTTTTCAAACCCTACTCGTCATGACACACCTAGCCTTCTTCAAAATATTCTTCGGAGGCACGAAGGTTTGCTACGGACCCGCATGCGAAATTATAGAACGACCAAGCATCAATGACTTAAGCAGTTTATTAAGCTTTCACTCAAATGAGCTAACAACAAACTGGTGGATATTCTACGCACCATTAGTTGGCATATTATATATATTTATCATTATTAATTTGATGTCTCAGGAATTGAAGAGATCAATACTTAAATATTAAAAAGCCGAGACATCGGACGTCTCGGCTTTTAACTATATTACTGGATTGTATGAAATTGGCGCACGATACCTTTGGAGTCTTCGTGCGATACGACCTAATTTGAACCCTAACTGCACGATATCTTTCAGTCTTCGTGCACCCATGACCGCCCTCAACTCTCTATTTTATTCAGCCAACGCTAAGACTGACTTCATGATTCTTGCCTTTTTATAGCCATGTATGTCATGTAGTTCTTTATATGCATTAAAGAGTGTTTCATAGTTCTCCACTTTATTTGTTGTTGGTTCTATTTCGTATAGTACTGGTTCTTTCATTGCTTGTGCCGCTTTTTTGACAGTTTGATAAGCGCCTCCTGCTACTGCGCCTAATATTGCAGCCCCTATTGCTGGGGCACACTCGCTATCTATAACGGTTACTTTCTTATTGAGTACATTTGCATATATTTCCATAAGCAATTTATTACGTTTCGGTATACCGCCACATGCAAATACATCTTCAACATGCATACCCCAATCTTCATATTGTTTCATAATCATCTTTGTACCATATGCTGTTGCTTCAAGATATGCGCGATAAATATCTTCATATTTCGTGTGTAATGTCAGTCCAAATATACTACCTCTCAAACTACTATCACTTAGTACACTTCTATTGCCGTTATGCCAATCTAAAGCGATTAATCCACTTTCTCCTGGCATTTTATGACTTGATTTTTCTTCTAACAATTGATGAATGGAAATCCCCTTTTCATCCGCTTCTTCACAATATGCTTTTGGTGCTTGATTAACTGTAAATTCGAATAAATCTCCAACTGCTGATTGCCCTGCTTCATATGCATATAGTTCAGGAATAATGGCACCTTTTACTGACCCAGATATACCTGGTACTTTTTTCTGCTCATTACTTAACATTAAATGACATGTACTTGTACCCATCACCATCGTCATTTGCCCTTCTCTTTCTGAACCAATGCCTAATAAACTAGAATGTGCATCAATGATAAATGGGCTCACTTGTGTTTGTTTTGACAAGCCTAATTTAGACGCCATTTCTGGTGATATGTAACCTGCAGATTCACCAACATTAATAACAGGTGCTTCTAACTTTTCTGATACGACATTGGATAATGATTCATCAACTTTATCGAATAAATCATAATGAAAACCATTTTCTTTTTCCCAAAATGATTTAAAACCTAAACCACAGTTAGATCTAATGTTCTGATTGGTTAATTTATTTACAATCCAATCACCTGCATCCATAATGGCATACGATTCTTTAATAACTTCAGGTGCCTTATTCATAACTTCCATTATTTTTGGAATCATCCATTCACTACTTACGTTATATCCATAGTTTCCTAACCATCGTTGTTTTTGATTAATGGCTGTTTCATACAATAATTTAGCCTCTTCTTCTGCACCGTGATGTTTCCATAGCTTTACATATGCATGCGGATTATCTTCAAATCCTGATTTAGTATGGATTGGATTCATATTTTCATCAACAAATACAACAGTAGATGACGTAAAATCAATGCCTAGTCCAACAATCTCATCAGCATTAATCTTAGCATCATCAATGACATAAGGAATACCTTCTTCTAATACTTCTAAATAATCATTACCATTTTGTAATGAAAAGCCATGAGGTAACTTTTGATCATGTAAATATTCATCAATCGTGCCATGTGTATATGTTTTTATAAATTGAGAAATAATTTTTCCGTCTTCTGTTTGAACGAGAAAGACCCTACCTGAACCCGTTCCATAATCTATCCCTATACTGTAAGTCATTTATATAACCTCCTAATTGAAAGCGCTCACTCATTATAATAAGCATAAATGAACACAAAATCAATAAAAATGAACAAATTTTGTTGACATTATTGTATAAACGAGTATATTATACCCATATAAACACAAATGAACTTTATATATCGGGGGAATGAGCACAAATGAACAAAGAGATAATTTCACGCGCTTATAGACTAACAGAGCCTGGCGTCTTTCAAGAAACAAATATTAAACATGATTATGGAGAGAATGATGTCATTATCAAACCTATTAAAGCAAGTGTATGTCATGCAGATTTAAGATATTACACAGGAAATCGTCGTCCAGAAGCTTTAAAGAAGAAATTACCTATGGCTTTATTCCACGAAGGTATTGGAATCGTTGAAGATTCTAATCATGAACATATTAAAGCAGGCGATAAAGTTGTCATCGTACCTAATATACCATCTAGATTACAAAAAGGTGATTTTGAAGAAACAGAATTACAAGATAACTACGATGAGAACGCCGTATTTATGGGTAGTGGCTATGATGGTATTTGCCAAAGTCAATTAGTGATTCATGGTGATAACGTCGTAAAAGTACCTGAAGATTTAGACGAAGATGTCGCACTCTTGGCAGAACTTTGTTCCGTTTCACTATTTCCTATTAATCAGTTGAAACAAATCACTACTGAAGGATCACCAAAAGTAGCTGTATTTGGAGATGGTCCTGTCGGTTATTTAGCCGCAACTGCATTACATTTTATTCACGGAATAGAGAAAGAGAACTTAATTGTATTTGGAGCTGTTGAAGAAAAGTTAAATGAATTCAGCACTTTCGCGACAACTCACCTCGTCTTCGATTATGATTTCAAAAATGCTTCAGGTATACACACTGTCTTTGAATGTACAGGTGGTAAATTCTCTGAATCAGCTATTAACCAAGCAATTGATTTAATAGATAGACAAGGAAATCTCATCTTAATGGGTGTGACTGAAGAATTAGTACCTATTAACACAAGAGATATTTTAGAAAAAGGCTTAACGTTATCAGGAAGTTCACGTAGTACAAAAAGAGAGTTTGAACAATTAATTTCTTATTTCGAGAACAAAGATTATCAAGAAGCATTACGTAAATTAATTCCTGAAAATTACTACGATATTAAAGAAATAAAAGATTTAAATCATGCAATGGATGATGCAGCAGCGCATAAGGGATGGAAAAAGACTTACTTAAAATATAATTGGTAAACAATCAAATAAGGGGATGATGAATGATGAATACAAATCAAACTGTATTAGGTATGCCTAGAAAAATCGTATGGGGTTATATTGGGATACTTATCTTCATGATGGGTGACGGGTTAGAAATTGGATGGCTAAGTCCATGGTTACATGAACAAGGCTTTTCTATTAGAGAAACGAGTATTCTCTTTGCAAGTTATGGTGTAACAATTGCCATTTCAAGTTGGTTTAGTGGTGTTCTTGCCGAATCGCTTGGTGGTAAGAAGACTATGGCACTCGGTTTATTCTTATATATATTAGGAACGATATTCTTTGTTGGCTTTGCTATACCGTCTGAGAACTTAGCATTGATGATGCCAGCATATGCTTTAAGAGGATTCGGTTATCCTTTATTTGCATATTCATTCTTAGTTTGGATTTCTTACAGAGCTGAACAAAAACAATTAGGATCTGCAGTAGGATGGTTCTGGTTTGTCTTCACTGGTGGATTAAATGTTTTAGGTGCAGTTTATTCTATATTTGCTATCGAAGTATTAGGTCATATTAACACATTATGGAGTTCATTATTCTGGGTACTATTAGGTGGTGTGTTTGCATTATTCGTAAACCGAGATACATTACCAACGAATAAAGGTAACTCTAAAGAAAAGCTTGCTGAAATATTTAAAGGTATTACCATTATGAAAGATGAACCTAAAGTATTATTAGGTGGTATTGTGCGTGTAATCAACACAACTGCACAATTTGCATTCCCAGTATTTTTACCAATATACTTAGCGTCATTTGGTATTCCAACATCAAAATGGTTAGGTGTATGGTCTGCGATCTTTATTTCAAACATTGCCTTTAACCTCATCTTTGGTATTGTCGGAGATAAAATTGGTTGGCGCAATACGATTATGCTATTTGGTGGTGTTGGATGTGGTATTACAACATTACTTATCGGTTACATTCCATTATGGACGGATGGTAATTTAGTCCTCCTTACAATAGTCGGTATTATTTGGGGTGCTTTATTAGCTGCTTATGTACCACTTTCAGCATTAGTACCTTCACTCGTAACAAAAGACAAAGGTGCAGCACTTGCTGTATTAAATTTAGGTGCAGGGTTACCTGTATTTATTGGACCAATGATTGTAAACTTATTTATCGATATTGTTGATGCAAGAGGTGTCATTTGGATCCTTGCTATACTATATTTCATTAGCTCAATTCTTACTTACTTTATTAAGTTGCCAAATAACACGTTACAAGAGCCTGAAGTATAAAAAAGAGACATCAATACTTTAAATTTTGATATAATAGAATAAATATCATGATGGAGATGTTTCTATGTTACCTGCAGAACGTGAACAAAATATTATTAATTTTTTAAAACAGCATAAAAAAGCAACCGTACATGAATTATCTGTTGCATTTGACGTTCATGATGCAACAATTCGTAGAGATTTGAAAAATTTAGAACAGTTTAACCATATAAAGAGAACGCATGGTGGTGTCGTACTAATAAGCAATGAAGTTGTAGATGAATTAGATTTTGACGATAGAGAATCTAGTCATAAAGCTCAAAAAGAAGCAATTGGTAAAAAAGCAGTTGAATTTGTAGAAGATCGAGATACGATTATTATCGATTCCGGATCCACAACATTACAATTCGCTAAACATTTAGTCGATAAATCAGATTTAACTATTATCACAAATGATATCCATATCGCTTCAATCTTAAATTCATCTCAGAACAAAATCATCGTAACTGGTGGCATCTTGTATAAAAACAACTATATATTAAACGGCCAAATTACTAACCAAACATTAGCTGGCCTTAATCCAGCCAAGTTATTTTTAGGAACACCAGCCGTACACGCAGAACGAGGCGTAACACATTATAGTTCTGAATTATCACCAGCTAAAGAACTGATGGTTTCACAAGCTAAAGAAGTATACTTATTAGCTGATAGTTCTAAATTCGACAAAGTATCCTTACACAATATCTGCCCTATTTCAGATATTGATGTCATCATCACAGATGATACAAACAACAACTACGATATAGAAAAATATAAAGAAAAAGTAGGAAAAATGGTTATTACGTAAGTATATTAAAAAGCCGAGACGTCCGTCGTCTCGGCTTTTAACTATATTACTGGATTGTATGAATTGGGCGCACGATATCTTGTAGTCTTCGTGCGATATGGCCTGATTTTACCTCGTAGCGCACGATATCTCGCATTCTTCGTGCGCTCAAGTCCGAACATAAAAAGACTCGACACATAACATGCCCAGTCTAGTTTCATTATAGTGTATGTTGTAATTGTCGTTGTTCTTTTAATTCGAATATATAATCTGGCGAAACTTTTTGTAAGAATTTTTTTGTGCGTTCTTGTTTGGGATAATTGAAAATTTCATGAGGTGTGCCCTCTTCAATGACTTTGCCTTGGTCCATAAAGACAACTTTGTCAGCGACATGTTTTGCAAATTCCATTTCGTGTGTGACGACAACCATAGTGACACCTTGATTTGCAATTTTGAGCATGACTTCTAATACTTCTCCTACCAGTTCGGGATCTAGTGAGGCAGTTGGTTCGTCGAAAAGAATAATTTCAGGATTAATCGCGAGTGCTCTAGCTATACCAGCTCTTTGCTGCTGACCGCCTGATAATTGACTTGGATATTGGTCGAGTTTATCACCTAACCCTACTTTTTCTAGCTCTGAAATTGCAATTTCTACTGCTTCTTTTTTTGTTTTTTTCTGTACGACAATAAGCGCTTCTGTTACATTTTGAAGAATTGTTTTATGTTTAAATAAATTGTAATGTTGGAAGACCATTGAGGTTCTTTTTCTCAGTTCTAGAATATCTTGTTGATTGGTTTTATTTACATTAATAAGCTTGTTACCAACAATAATTTCACCTTGTTCTGGTTTTTCAAGTAGATTTAAGGAACGTAATAATGTTGTCTTTCCAGAACCACTTGGCCCTAGAATAGCAATAACTTCTCCTGTTTTTACCGATAAATCAACGCCTTTAAGTACTTCTACACCTTTGAAACTTTTAACTATATTTTTAGCTTGAAACATTTAAAATTCCTCCTTATATACGGATCGTCTTTTTTCAGCGATACTTTGGATGTATTCAATGATTAAACTTAATATCCAGTAAATAATACCTGCAGCTATAAACGCTTCTAAAAATGAATAATTATCTGCAGCCACAATATTGGCAGTGCCAGTAATTTCAGGTACGGCTATGATTGATGCAATTGAAGTCGTATGTAAAAATCCAATTAGCAAATTAGTGAAGTTAGGGAAAGCAATATCAATAGCTTGAGGCAACAATATTCTTTGGAACACTTCTTTATGTGTCATTCCGGTTGAATAAGCCGCTTCAATTTGACCATGGTCAACAGATATGATGCCTGACCTTATAATTTCAGTTAAATATGCACTGGCAGTTAATGATAATGCCATAATGACAAATACTACGACAGGTATTTTGTTAGGATCAACTGAAATATGAATGAAATCGGCAACTAATTTTATAAGAGCTGGTAGACCTAAATATATAAGCATAATGTGCAATATAGCAGGTGTACTTCTGAAAAATGATGTGTAAAAATGCGAGAGTGGTTCCATAAATTTAATGTGTCTTATTTGAATAAAGGATATTACAATTGCAATTAATAAACCGAATATTATTGGTAATATGGTCATTAAAATAGTTAAAGGAATGACTTTAACCATCGCTTGTAACGCCACGCCTATAAAGGGAATATCAAGGTTCATCTCATCACTCCTTAAATTTTCAAATCATATACTGTAGTAAGTGAATCTCCTTTACGTGTCAACTGACTTACTTTAGAGAATAATTTTTCTAATAATATTGCAGTTAAATAATAAATGATAGCTAGAGAAACGTAGACTTCTAATGAGTGATTACTTGAAGAAATTAATGTTTCCCCACGGCCAGACATATCCATGACACCAATCGTAAATGCCAATGATGTATCTTTTAAAAATCCAATAATCGTATTGCCGAAATTGGGTAATGCTTGGTACATCGCTTGTGGAAAAATGACTCTCACAAAAGTTTGACGTTTTGTCAGTGCAATACTATAAGCAGCATCAGATTGATCTTTTCCAACGCTATTGACTGCACCTCTCATAATTTCAGCTATACTTGCACCACTACCTAGCGCATAAGTGACGATGGCTGCATATAATGGTGGAATATTAGATGTATCAATACCCAATAACATGGTGATAGCTGGTATACCATAGAACACAATAAACAATTGAATGATTATTGGTGTACCTCTGAAAAAGGATATATAAATAGTACTTAACTGATTTAATATAGGTACTTTATATATTTTAGTGAGTGCGATTAAAAGTCCGATAACAAACCCAATCATGAGGGATAATGTCAAAATATATAAAGTAGTAGGTAAGTATTTTATAAGTTTTGGTAAAAAATCTAATATAAGTGTGACATCAAAGTATTTGTCCAATGCAAATCACTTCCTTAATCAATAAGAAGATTTAGCATAGTTTTCACCAAGCCATTTCTTACTTAATTTTTCTAGCGTACCATCTTCTTTAATTTCTTTTAGTGCTTTATCTACATCTTTACTGAGAGGTTTATTTTGCTTGTTGAACATAAAGTAAACTTTAGAATTAGATAATACTGGTCCTACTGATTTTTGTTTAATTGGGCTTGTTTTATTCTGAAAATCAACTGCAAAAGGTGTTGTGACTGTTGCATCAGCTCTTCCTGTTTTTAATTGATTAGCTGTGTCATTAGAACCTTGTCCAGCATATCCAATATCAAAGTTATCATTTTGTTTCTTAGATACTTTTTTAATAACAGGTACGGAGTTACTAGATGCAGAAACGACGACTTTTTTACCTTTTAAGTCTTTAGGATCTTTAATTTCATTGTTATCCTTTAAGACCGAAAGCTTTAAAGGAAACACACTATAAGGCGTTTCATTGAATAAGAATTTTTTTGAGCGCTCATCACTTTTTTCCATTTGATGTGCAACCATATCGACTTTATTTTGCCCTAAACTTACTAATAAATTTGAGAAATTCATTGTTTTGAATTTAAATTTATAATTAGGTAATCGTTTATCAATTTCTTTAACAAGTTCGACGTCATAACCAGTTAATTCACCGTCTTTATCTATAAAGCAAATGTTAGGGAATTGTGTTCCAGTCCCGACATTAATGGTTTCGACTTTGGACTTACTTTTAGCAGAGCATCCTGAAAGTGCTATAAGTAATGCAAATGTTATAACTAAGCTTAATAATTTTTTCATAGAGACCTCCAATAATTATTGTTGTAGTAGTGTTTTATCAAATGAATGAGGTATTAATTCTTTATACATTCGTACAACTAAATCATCGTAATCAGTTTCAATTTCTTCATAAACTTTGTAACCTCTCCCTATGTACATATCCAATAACCATGGGTGTTTTTTTGCTGAAGTTCCTAAAGTTAGTGCGGGAGACTTTAGTGTATTTTTTAAAATGTCATTTTCAACATAATCTAATAAGGTTCTACCTATGCCTTGTCCTTTAAATTTAGGTTTAGTCGCAAACCACCAAATGAATGGATATCGTGAATCAAATTCTGCAGACTCCCATGGAAATCTAATCGTAACTGTTGATGCAATTTCTCCATCCTTTTCTAATACATATGTAGAATTACTTTCAAGATTCTTTTTCGCTGCATCCAGATCTACTCGAACTGATGGCCAATCAATGCCAAGTTCTTTCAAAGGTACGTATGCTTCTTTAATAAGAGAAAGATATTCATCCCAGTCCCCATATGTTGCTAATCTAATATTATATTGGCTCATTTTATTCACTCCTATTTGTTCGAAAATATAGTTTAAAATACTTATTTATACTATTCCGATAGATTTAGTATGTTTTAAACATTACAACTTGCTCAACTCTGTGTCAATAGTTATTTTTTTAATTTTTTAAAAATTTAAAAACCTATATTAGTTATACAAAACTCTAGGCATGACGCTGATGATGTAATGGATAAATAACTATGAGCCGAGTACATAACCGTCTTAAACTTAATATTTTATTAATTCCGAGTAATTAGATATGTATACTTGACATAAAAGCGTATTGTATTTAGTATTGCTATCATATTCAATTTTCAGAAAGTTAAAAGGGGGTTTATAAGATGGATTTTAGTATTCTTAATCAAGTGCCAATCTCACATAATGGAACTGCACAACAGGCGCTTAAGCACGCTATAGAATTAGCAGTAGTTGCAGAAGAAACTGGTTATGCACGTTATTTCGTAGCTGAACATCATAATACAAATAACCTTGTAAGTACTGCACCAGAAATAGTTGTTGCCCATTTATTAGCTAAAACAGAAAAAATCAATATTGGTACTGGTGGTATTATGTTACAGCATTACAATCCTTTTAAAGTTGTAGAGCAATTTCACTTACTTAATCAATTGGCACCAAATCGTGTTGATTTAGGTGTGGGTAAAGCACCCGGTGGATTACCATTGTCTACTGAAATACTTCAATATGAATTAGAAAAAGGGAAACAAAATTTTGATGAGAAGTTTAAATTATTGAATCAATTTAATCATGGAGATTTTGATTCATCACATAAATGGTCAAATATTAAAACAACTCAAAAAGAAAATAATTGGAACCCACCAAATGTATATTTACTTGGAGGCAGTGAGCATACTGCATCATTTGCTGCTAGTGAAAAAGTGAATTTCATATTTGCACATTTTATTAATGCTAACCAAGAAAATTTAGATCAAGCTCTTAAAACATATAAGAATCAATACCCTGATGGAAAAATCATTGTAGCCATAGCAACTGTTATTATCGATAATGATGCAGATGCACGCTTTGTAAAAGATTCTATGAAGAATTATAGAATTCATTTACATAATGGGAAATCCTTAAATTTAGGTTCACTTGAACAGGTAGAAGAATTTAAAGCTCAGACACATGATGCTTTTGAAGTAGAAGAAGTCGAAACAGAGATTATAAAAGGAAGTACGTACGAAGTAAATAAACAAATTGAAGAATTGAACCACTTAGATTTAATTGATGAAGTTATGTTACATATACCTGTAAATGATCATAAATTAAGAAAACAAACCATTCTTCACTTATCCCCTAAAAACCAATTAAATATTAAAGAGAAAGAGGAGATTAAATGAGTAAAAAAATAAAATTTGGTGTAATGCTTCATGGACCAGGTGGTCACATGCACGCATGGAAATCAGATGAAGTACCAAGTGATGCAAGTGTTAACTTTGACCACTATATTGATATTACTAAACGTGCTGAAAATGCTGGATTTAGCTTCGTTTTTGTCGCAGACGGCTTATTTATTAATGAGAAATCTATTCCACATT
Organism: Mammaliicoccus sp. P-M58; assembly: GCF_022386165.1. Classification (NCBI taxonomy): domain Bacteria; kingdom Bacillati; phylum Bacillota; class Bacilli; order Caryophanales; family Staphylococcaceae; genus Mammaliicoccus; species Mammaliicoccus sp. P-M58. The sequence goes on along the minus strand of NZ_JAJNJI010000002.1, from coordinate 247,644 downwards.
TTTTAAATCGATTTGAACCGATTACTTTACTGGCTTCTCTTGCTTCTGTTACGACACGAATTGGTTTGGTTGGAACAATATCTACTACATATAGCGAACCATTTACTATTGCAAGACAGTTGATGACAATAGATAAATTATCTAATGGACGTGCTGGTTGGAATATTGTAACATCACCATTAGAAGGTAGTGCCGATAATTATAATAAAGGCGAGCACCCCGAACACGACAAACGATATGATATCGCAAAAGAACATTTAGAAGTTGTACAAGGACTTTGGGATTCATACGAAGATGATGCATTTACGCGTAATGTGAATAAAGGTGAATATGTCGATACAAATAAAATGCACAAACTCAATTACGACGGTGAATATTATAAAGTTAAAGGTCCATTAAATATAAGTCGATCAGAACAAGGTCAACCTCTTATATTTCAAGCAGGGTCATCTTCCAAAGGAGTAGAATTTGCTGCTAAATATGCAGATGCAATTTTCACAAATGCTATAGATATTGAAAGTTCTAAAGAAAAGTATAAAAATATTAAATCAAAAGTACAAGCGCTTGGTAGGAACCCAGAAGAAGTAGGTGTATATCCTACGCTGTCTCCAATAATAGCTCCAACTGAAGCTGAAGCCGAAGAAAGATATAAATATATTCAAAATCTTGTAACTGTAGATGAAGCTTTAGATTATTTAGGACGATACTATGACCATCATGATTTTAAACAATATCCATTAGATGAACCATTTCCTGAATTAGGTGATGTTGGTAAAAATAGTTTTCGTTCTACGACTGAATCTATCGAAAAAAGAGCACGTGAAAATCATTTAACTTTAAGAGAAGTGGCATTAGAAGAAACTACAAGACGTTCATCATTTTTTGGTACATATGAACAAGTAGCACATCAGATTATAGAATGGATTGATGGAAAAGCGGCAGATGGTTTTATTTTAACACCTCATATACTTGGTAATGTATATAAAGAGTTTATAGAAAATGTTATACCTATCTTAGTAAAAGAAGGATACTATCAAACAAACTATGATTCTACAACATTAAGAAGCCATTTAGGCGTTCCATTTAAACCAAATAGATATGAACAACAAAGTATTAATATATAGCACTCTATCCTTTTCATGTTGAATTTTTCTAAAGCAGATTGTCTTCATGTTATTGAAGTTGGAATGCCTTGTATTATTAAAAAGCCGAGACGACGAACGTCTCGGCTTTTGTTTGTATTACGGGATTGTATGAATTGGGCGCACGATATCTCTCAGTCTTCGTGCGATACAGCCTGATTTGACCCCTTAGCGCACGATATCTTTCAGTCTTCGTGCGTTTGCCCCCGATTTTAACCCCTAGCGCACGATATCTCTCAGTCTTCGTGCGTTTGCCCCCGATTTTAACCCCTAACGCACGATATCTCTCAGTCTTCGTGCGATACGGCCTGATTTCACCCTCTAGCGCACGATATCTCTCAGTCTTCGTGCGATACGACCTGATTTCACCCTATAACGACGATATCTCGTAGTCTTCGTGCACTTTTGCCACAGCACCATGGCCAACAACTACATTCTCCTACACTAACCTCAGTCTTCCTGCGCTATTTTACTTCTCCACCCAATATGCGCGCAACGACTTGTGCGACTTGCTTTGGTGATTGTGGATTTTGTCCTGTAACGAGTCTGTTGTCTACTTGTACATATGGTCTGAATGGTACTTTTGCTTTACTGTATTTGGCATCTCGGATTTTAAGTTCACTTTCTAGCATAAACGGAACTAGACGTTTACGATTGGCTAATATTTCTTCTGCATTTGAAAATCCAGTGATCTGTTTACGATCGATAAAGTACCTGCCGCTTTCATCTTTCACATTCAATAATGCTGCGATGCCGTGGCACACTGCTGCGACAACGCCACCGTGTCGATATACTTCATTAACAGCATCTTGAATATACGTATTATCTGGAAAATCAAACATCACACCATGTCCGCCGGTAAAGTAAATGACTTCATATGTTTCAGGATTTGCTTCACGAATAGATGGACTGTTTTTAAGCTTCTCCATAAAAGTATGATCGTTATAATAAGCCTTTGTTACTTTATCTAACATTAGTGGATTAAGACTTACCGGATCAATAGGTGTTTCACCACCGTTTATGTTAAATAAATCTATTTGATAATCTTCTGAATTAAAATAATCATAAAAATGAACGAGTTCACCTAGCCACAGTCCTGTTGGTTTACGTGTCCCTTCATAATACTCTGCACTAGTATTAACAATCATGATTTTCTTCATATTACGATTCTCCTTTTAAGATGTTTTTAATGCCTTCTTCATAAGTTGTCACTTTAAAATCAGGAAATCTTTCTTTAAATTTATCGGACTTAAAGACGTTATCATATTTATATCTTGGTAATAATTCAGTAAGTTCTTTAACTTGCTGGTTAAATAGACTACCTAATTTAAATACCCACATTGGCACTGTCATATACTTAATCTTCTTATTTAAGACTTTCTCTGCTTTTTTCAAAATATCTTTATAAGACACACTATCATCTGTTGGTAAATGCCAAGTCTCACCGTAAGCATCAGGTGTATTACCTAACAATGCTAAGGCACGACTTGCATCAGGTGTCCATATAAGTGTACGTAACACAGAAACATTAACCGGTACTAATGCACGTTTACCTGCTTTCACACGATTAAATACTAATGAATTGGTAAAGCTTTGCGTCAATCCTGGTCCGTAGAACTCAGGAGCTCGACCAATAACAGCATTAATAGATTGATCTTTCATAGCTGATAACAGCATTTCAGCTATATCAGCACGTACTTGTGATTTACGACCTTCTGGTACAAATGGACTGTCTTCAACCTGTACGTTATCGTTTTTCTCATACATATACGTATTATCAAAGAATGCCAGTTTCGTATTCGTTTCTTGGCATGCTTTAATGACATTCCTCATAATCACTGGAAAGCGTTCTTCCCACATTCCTGAATTTGCAGGTAACCCAACAGCAAAATATACTATTTCACTACCTTCTACTGCTTTAAGTGTATCTTCGTATTTCATTAAATCAGCAGCTACTAACTCGTCTGTCTCATGAATTTTCTTAGGCTTTCTACCTACTAAACGTATATCTTTCGTATAATTTCTATATATTTCTTTAGCAATTTCTTGCCCTATTTGTCCGTTACTTCCTAAAATTGTTTGCATATCGAATACTCCTTATATCATTTATTAGTTTCTTATATCAATAGGTTTAAACATATAAACATATTGATTAAAAAATTTTATGCTTTTTCTTTATTTTTAATATTTTCTTCTAAAGAAGCTGTCAGTTCTTTCAACCAAAGTAATGCATCATCTAAATCAGAACGGTAATATCTTTCCAATCCAATTTGCTCAACAGTCAACAAGCCCACTTCATACATTAATTTCAAATGATGAGATACAGCTGGACGCGAAATCGTAAGTCGTTCAGTAATTTGATTAACCGTTAATTGTTCTTCTCTACATAATAGAACAAGAATTTGTTGGCGCTTCTCATCTTGAAGAATATTCAATAACTTCGAACCCCTCTTAAATACCTCCATCGTCTTGTCTTCCATGTCGTCTCTCCTTAACAAATCGTTTCAATGATTATTATATACCACGTATAGCATGTGTAAGTCAAAAGAGAAGATTGTTCACACAATCATATTATTAATATGATAGTATATATACCAAGTCTAAGGAGGTATACGTAATGAAGAAATTGATAATAATGATTGCATCTATTTTGTTACTCAGCGCCTGTAGTACTGCTGATGCGACAACGCAAGATTTGAAGAAGGTAGAAGATAAATATGATGCTAATATAGGTGTTTATGCTTTAAATACTGCAACTGATGAAGAAATTACATTTAATGAAGATAAGAGATTTGCCTATGCTTCAACTTTCAAAGCTGTAAGTAGTGCGATGTTACTTGAAAAGACACCTCACAATGAATTAAATAAAAAAGTTCATGTTAGTAAAGAAGACATTGTGCCATACTCGCCTGTATTAGAAAAATTTATCAATAAAGACATCACAATCAAAAAATTAATAGAAGCAACGATGTTATACAGTGATAATACTGCTAATAATATGATTATTGAAGAATTAGGTGGCTATAAAGAAGTTAATAAAAGGCTAAAGTCATTAGATGATAAGACTACTAAACCTTCTAGAATGGAACCTGAATTAAACAATTATGATCCAAAGAATAATAGAGATACGTCAACACCAAAAGCTTTCGGAAAAACACTCAATAAACTCATCAACGATGGTCGTTTATCAAAAGAAAACAAAGCATTCTTAATCGATTTAATGATTAATAACAAAAGTGGAGATACTTTAATCAAAAAAGGTGCACCAAAGAACTTTAAAGTTGCAGATAAGAGCGGACAAGCAATCACTTACGCATCAAGAAATGATGTAGCTTTCGTATACCCTAAAGGTGAATCAAAACCAATTGTTCTAGTTATATTCACAAACAAAGAAGGCAAGACAGACAAACCAAACGACAAAGTCATCAGTGAAACAGCTAAAGTCGTATTAGAAAAATTTAATGATAAGTAGGAATAAGATATAAAAAGCAGCCTAAGGTCTTGAAACCTTAGGCTGTATATCTTAATTTCTAATGATTGAATATTTTCCCATTCCTAAACTCGTCTTAATACCTACACCTGACAACTCTCCAAATTCCAACAAAAAGTGTATGAGTTGTAAAAATGGTGTTGGGCCATTAACTTTGATAGTAAATTCACCTAAGAAAGAAGGGATTTTTACTTTTTCTAAATTAAATCGAGAACTTTTCATTCTATAATCAACAATAAAGACATTTTCACCTAAAAACTCTAATGTTTCTCTATCGTACATATCATATTCATTAAAGAACGCATCAAACTGTATCATTATGCTTCGGAAGAATTTTTTTATATCTGGAAAAATCATATAGCTTTGATTAGATTTAAATGACATTGGTGTTAGTATCTTTATTTTAATAAATTTCGTAAGTGCTTCTTCACCTAAATATGATGCCATCATTTCATTTATACTATATTTCTCAACATTAAATTGATTTAATTTAATAGATTCTTGGTAGTGTTTCAAGTAAAAAGTATTTTCTGTACTAAATACATATATTAAATTTTTACTTAATTCTTCTGATATGCTTACAATTTCCCATATGTTTTTATTACCTTCTAAATAAATTCTTTGTTTTAGAGGACTGTATGCAAAATTATGATGAAGTTGCTCTGCAACGTCATTTGGTAAGTATTCCATAAGGGCACCATGTAAGACGCTTCCCATATACCTAGCTTGAATTGGTTTAGGTATGTCTAATTCTATTTTTATCTTAGTTATCATATTATATTCCTAATTTCTTCATTCTTATTTTCAAAGTAATCATAGTCTCCTTGATTGATATTCGGAAATACAATTTCTAATAATGATTTTATCGAATTCATCGAGTTTTTCAGAGTTTTTTTGTTTGATTTATCAGTAACATTGATAGCCTCTAATCGATGGGCAACAGAGTTTCGTAAACCATTTATTTTTAATATTTTGTCTAAATCACTTGTAAAAGTTGAGTTTGGATCTAGAACTTTAAAAATATGTACATATGCAGGTAATCCTAGTGTATTATCTATCTTAAATTCCATTTTATTTTCTTTCATGTGCCTTTTAAATAATAATAAAAAGCTAGATTCCTCACTGTTGAGTTTTGGCATACCTCTTTTATATTCAATAATATTTGGATGTTTTTGATTGAGTTGATATTCCGCGATATATTCAGCTATAGATTTTACTCTAATTAAAAACTCTGCAATATCACCACGATTATATCTCATTTGTAGCAATAAAAAATGAAATAGTAATTTTGCCTGTGTCTCATCACTATATTTATTCTGTATATCTGGAAATACTTTATGTGTTTTAATATTTTGTGTAATTTCATCTAAAATTTGAACAAGTTTTCTTTTATTACGAAATGATTTTTGTAAGTTTATTAAATTCAGTGCACCTTCATAGTCATAATTATCTATCAAACTTAACAATTGTGATCTAATCATAGCTTCTCTAAAACTAATGATTTCTATTTCTTTAAATCGTGCTTCACTTAATGATTCATTATGATTCACATTTTCTAATTGTTCTAGAGTGTTTTGCGGATTAGCATAACTTAAATTCGCATTACTACTTTTTTCTGGTGTTGAAACCTGTATACACTTTTTACTATCTGGATAAACAATATATTCCAAACAAAGAGTCGCTTCCATTTGAGGCGTTCCACTCGTCACATTTAATAGTATCTCTTCTTCAGGGTATTGTTGTTCAATAGTATTAATAGAATAATGAAATTCTTCTTTAAAGCTATCAAAATCCTGAGCATTATCTATTTTTCTAATAATCTTACTTACTTCTGTGTTAGGAGATACTGCATGAATAATTGTTTCCCAATCATAATTTTTATGCCCATATCTAATATCATTACCTTCCCATAAGCTTTCTGTAAAGAATAAAACGACTTTTTTGGGTTTGTAATGTCTTATAATATGTAACATAGCTCCATCTCTACCACTTCTCCATGGATCAGAATTTCCAACTGGACTAAACAGTACACTCATTTAAATACCTCCATTTACTTAATCATTTCATTAAAAGTAATTGTACACATTCCTTGCTGATACCATTCATTTTTACTTTGATTAACAGTTCCTTTTAAAGCAATTGGAACATTATCAGGAATATATTTAAACTTGCCATAAGTTTTTCTAAACTTATTTCTGAGAACATTAAATGCTTCTTTTTTAGCGGTTTCTTTATCATGATTTTGATAATGTGTTGTTTTACTAACAAACCCAACACCACCACCTAAGTAAATAATTGGCTCCTTGATATTTTCTGGTATACCACCTTTTAAGGCAAATTCTTTGCCACCAGGTGATGACTTAAATCCTGAAAGCCATTTGTCAAAATAGTTTTTATAAAACTGACGAATACTCTTTTCTATATCTTCTATAGATATAGCATTATCTTTAATAGTAAGTATCATCTCAACTTCAGTATCTATGTCTAAACACTCTCTATAAAGAGGCATTGGTTTATCACGTTTATTAATATCTATCTTTTCATAAATTGCTAAATTTTTTTCATCAATTGGTTTAGAATCACTTACTACTATTTTATTATATTCCAACTTTGGTCCAGAAAAATTTGACTCTAGAATGGTTCTTAAAGCACCTTTTAAAGAACTCCCAGGTATATATACTTTACCTTGTCCATCTCTGACTATTAATTGAATATCATTAAGCGGTTTCGCTTGATTGTTGCCGCTTCGTTTACCTTGATGCACTTGTTCAGTATGACTTATAAAATTTCCCCATTCATTTTGACGAATATTTTTATCTAAAAAATATTTTAAACCTTGCTCTCGAGGTGCTTTTGATGGATATCGGAGAAATTCTTGATACTGCTTTAAAAGACCTTTTGCTTTTAAAAATTTTACAAATTTCGGTCCATTTATCATATGGACTTTACTTTTATGAAAATCATAAATGTAATTTTGCTTTTTTAAGGTTTCTCCTCCACCTATAAAAACTGGACCAATCATTTTTATCGATACTGTATAAGTTTTAGTGTTCATTATCCTATCTACACCTCCAACCATAACGGTTTCGCATAGCGGTATACTGGATGTTTACCACTATCACCTACATTATAAATGTCACCTTCAAAAGTCCTATTAAATACTGAACCAGGTGTAAAACTATAAAAATCTCGTTTCTTAACTATATTATCTGCATAATTTTGTGATTGAACAAACCCCGAACGTTTTTTCAGAATGTATCTAGCTTCAGTACAAACATTCTCTATTTCACTATCTTTTGCCATTGCCGTGGATAAAAGGACATATTGACTTCCTTTAATATCTAACAATGATAGCAACTCTTTATTATCAGTTAAAGAATATCTAAAACGCCCATATCCTGCCGAACGTTTTCCACCCAAACCAGAATATTGTAAGGAATTCAACACTTCTTCAAGATAGGATAATGACTGTTGTGTGCCATTTGCAATAAAATATAAACCCGCATGGTCTTCAAATCTAAATGTTCCAACCGAATATGGCTCACTATCTATGTTAGGGTCATCAATTTGCGCTTGTAAAGATACCTTCGTTTGTAATGAGTATTTACCTAACTCAAAAATTTCATTTAAGTCTTTAGCATCTTCTGCACTTAATCTTCCTTGAATATAGTCATTATAGTGATAAGCAGGTATATATTTTAATTTTTTAAAATCTTTATGATTACCTTCTTCACTAGAAGTTATTTTGATTAAAGGTTTTGGTAAATAAAATATTTCTTGTTCAAATGGAAATGTATCGCTTATAAGTAGTTCATTTAATAACCAATCTGTTGGCATATTCATTTGTAATGCCTCTATATATAAAGCACTAAATAATGTATCGGATGCAATCGTCATCTCACTATCAGATAATCTTTTCTTACCAAAATGAACTGCATCTTTAAAATTTAGTTTATAAATTTTTGTTGGCATTGTGCTCACCTACTTAATATTTAAATTTGAACTATCATAATTACCTACTACCGTTTCAACTTTCACATCTTTAAATAGAACACGTCCATTACCGCGCGTACCACCACCACCAAGATAATCATTTTCAAGTAAGTGGATAGCATCTTTAATATTTTGAAAGTCAGACTCAATTTCCGATTCATCTTCAACATTATATATAAATGTAAAGTCAAACTCCGAACCTCTCGTAACACGTTCAATTTGTCTAGGGTTAGCTACTGCAGTTAATCTATTAATTGTATTTTCAAACTTCGTTTCAGTAAATGAAATGTCATTCTTTTGGAAATATGACTTCGTATCTTCTGAATAAAAAGCATCTGATATCTGTAATCTCGCTCTCTTTATATTTCCTTTTTTACTGGATCCAAATAGACGTAATACTTCATCAACATCATCATTGTGACTTTCTTGACTTAATTTTAAACCATATTTTTTGGCCAATAATGTTCTCATTTTCCCTTTTATTGAGCTACCAGGAATAATAGGCATTTTAGTCTGTAAATCTCTCACAACTGGTGAATCAATTGCACCTATCATACTTGATTCACCACCGCCACCTATATGTAGGCCAGTTACAACTTCTATTTTTCCAGTAATTTTTAATTTAGAATACATATTATTTTTCATCCTCCTTTTTATAGTATTTTGAAAATGCTACTAGAGCTTCGAAATATTTACAGTAATCAAGAAAATATTTTTTAGATCTCTTTTCAATAATTTTGTCTATAATCTCAAGCATGTATGTTTCATCTATAAATTTATTAACTGATTTTTCTCTACCTGCCTCATAATAGAACTTAACCTTTAAGTACTCTAGTTCATCTATAAAAGATTCTGGTAATTCCTCTTCATTCAAATTAAACGCAATAGTATATAAACGATTTACTTGTTCCATTAAATTGCGCAACTTACTTGTAGATAGTCCATTAAATAGAGAGTACTTTTCATAAGATCTCTTGTTTTGGTTTGGTTTCAAGTTCTTTTCAACAATTTTTTGTGCAAAATTAAGATTTACCGTTGTGCCATCTTTAGTTTTTATTAATTCCAAGTTAATTAGCCTCCCTTATTTGATAAACATAAAATTCTAATGCAGTAATTAATTGTTGTTTATCTTCTCCATTTTGCGACCATTCAAATATTTTCGAAGTAAATTCCCCTGACATATTACTTCTTGCTAGAAGGTATGCCAATCTAGCTATATTTATTTTTTCATCATGTCGTAATAAAGATAATATTTTATAGATAAATGCCTTTCCATGATCATCTGTTTCTAAGAATCCTTTTTTAAGAATAGATAATTTTTCATCAAGCACTTCATCTTCTAATTCTCTCCAAGTCATTACCTTATCATCTCTCCATAAAGCAATTTGATTCTTATCCCCTGTCTTCGCGAATTCTTCTAGGATACCTGTTTCAAAAGCCATCTTTGATATAGGATATTTAGATGGAAACATGCCTACTCCTGCTGAAAGTGTTAATTTTCCTAATGTAAATGATTTAAAACGATTACTAATTTTAATACTCGCATCGATAATATCATCCCAAGAACCTATTAAGAACAAATCATCTCCACCAGAGTATATAGCTGTAATTTGATAATTATCTAATATATTATTAAGTTCAAATTTAAAAAACAGTGACAGTTGTCGTGATAAAGTAGCTGTTCTTGATATTGAATTATACTTATCTGATATTCCGGATATAAATGTTGCTCCTAAATTATCTATATCAGCTCTCACTACACCCAGTCTTTGAATGCCTTCTTCACGCTGAATATAGCTACCAATACCCATCTCACGTGTTTCAACATTTTTACTTGCAAAATCGTAATCACACATCCAAAGATTAGTAGAAATTCCTACACCAATGTATGGCTCATTTTTACTATATATTTGAATCTCATCCATTTGTTTTGCTTTATACTCAGCCTCACCATAATCAATAACAGAAATATATTTATTAAATGGCATTTTTAGTTTTCCGGATTTTGAAACGATAAAAAATGATTTATCTCTCAAGTCATTTGAAATATTTATAATTCCTTCACATGTAGAACATAAACCATCATTACTAATTTCAACATCACTTCTCAAGCATTCTTTACACTCTCTTTCACCATTAGAACGAGTTTGATTCATTCGTATAATTTCTTCAGCATTATATTTGTGAGATTTCATATCAGAGAGTTTACTGCTAAGGTTACGCCAAATATCTCTATAAGTACCATTCGTATTCATTAAATCATCACCACTACATGATTCATATGCAATTGAAACAGATAAGTCTGTCTTAAACTCCTGAATAAACCATTCTTTTAGTTCAGAATTAAATTCATTTAATTTATGCTTCACATATTCCGTATTTGGAATAAGTAAATGTGCATGACCTCCACCTGTATATAGAAGATTTGCACGACTTACATGAATATCTTCAATAAACTTATCAACAATAATTTCTAGCATTAACTCTAAATAAAAACTTCTTGAACGCAAGCTCTTTAATGCTTTAGAACCACTAATATTATAAATAAAATCTTGAATACCACTCATATCCATACTCAACAATAAAAATGCTTCTTTTCCATAAAATTCTTTAGTATTATTATAATTTGAAAATAATGCTTGCTTGTAATTATCAATATTCTGCTCATTTAAATAATCATAAATACATGTAGCAATAGCACAGGTAATTCTACTATGATCATAAAGTGATATATCTATAAGTTCGTTTTTATTTGTAGAACTTGGTACAAATTGCCATAAACTTTCTGTCCATTGTAATAAAGAAGGGAAATGATGATGATTCGCTTTAAGTTTATTTGCTAAATCTTCATTCATATTTTTTAACAATGATGTATACTGTCCACTTGTATATCGGACGTTATCTTCAGCTGGATACTCAACATTAGTATTTATATTAAATTTAAATTTTCCATTAGTTCTACCTTTTTTATCTTCATTTACAATATTGAACACACTATATAATGGCGTATATCTATCAAAGTTAAAACTTTTCTCTTCATATTCAGTTGTACCTTCTTCGATAGCATCTCTACGATCTATACCACTGGCAATGTTATCTGCTATATATGTAATAAAAGCATTGCTATCATCCGCAATATTGACATGAAACAATTCTTTATAATGATGATATGCAACACTTTCAATAATGTCCTTTTGATTAAATCCATCAAATTGTTTTAAAAATTGATAGCCTAATTTTGAATGTGTACCTCTTGCAAAAGGATGTTCGTTGCTACGATATACAATCTTTCCTATATCATGTAATAAAGAACCATACATTAGAGCTGTTTTTTTATCCATAACTTCCTCCCATTATAAAAATAGCAATTGAGGTTGTTTCCTCAAATGCGTCCTAGCTTCTTTAGCTTATTATTCTGAATATTAATTAAGTACTTTCATTAAAAATATACATACTTTGCACTTTAAATAGTAAACAGATTAAAAACTAATATTGATGTTAGAAAAATATAATACATAACAATACTAATTGCGATTGATTACTCTACTAAAGAATAAGTTAAATCTTAAATTTTTACAACAAAATATACATGAATTAGCTGTAAATTCAGAAAAATTTGCTTGCATTATCACTTTATTTATAACAATCACAAAACTTTTGACTAAATTTCGTCCCCTTTTATGGGGTGTTTTCGATTACGACATGGACGAGCGATTTAATGACCTATACGCATTCTCGTCCCCTTTTTTACGGGGATATATTCGATTGACAAATGCGAGCGCATGAATGAAACGGAAGTATTAGTTCTTGTTCCCTTATTTACGGGGTTATATTCGATTCTTGAAACTGAAATACAAGAATTTGAATTTGATGGGTTCTTGTCCCCTTATTTTCGGGGTTCTATTCGATTTGATACTTTCACAGTAGAAATTGATGAAGAAATCACGTTCTCGTCCCCTTTTTTACGGGGTATATTCGATCATAAAAATAGATTAAATAGAGAAGGCGTTACTGGGTTCTCGTCCCCTTATTTACGGGGGTATATTCGATTAATGAAAATTTACAATGAAGATAACACAAGACTAATGTTCTCGTCCCCTTTTTTACGGAGTTATATTCGATTAGCTAAACTATCATACATGTTTTATATCAATAAAGTTCTCGTCCTCTTATTTACGGGGGTATATTCGATTAAAAATAAACCGAAAAGGAATTGATAAAAATGAAGTTCTCTTCCCCTTATTTACGGGGGTATTTTAGATTACTAATCGTAGCGAACAATAACTTGAATAAAAATAGTTCTCGTCCCCTTTTTTTACGGGGGGTATATTAGATTGGAAATTGAAATAAACGCCCGTGATAAGAACTAGTTCTCGTCCCCTTTTTACGGGGTTATTTTCGATTGATAAGCAATTTAATCTGATTGACGAATTAATGAACGTTCTCGTCCCCTTTTTTACGGGGTTATATTCGATTATCAATTAGATAAATCGGAGCAATTGGAAATTTTGTTCTCGTTCCCTTGTTTACGAGGGTATATTCGATTTATTACACCGATTGAACATTCATTAATGTTTTGGGTGTTCTCGTCCCCTTTTTTACGGGGGTATATTCGATTCAATATGGCATTATACGGTGGTTACAGCCCGTCTGAATTCTCGTCCCCTTTTTTTACGGGGTTTTATTCGATTTGTTATAACTTGAAAATGAACATAATAGAAGCAGAAGTTCTCGTCCCCTTTTTTACGGAGTTTTAATCGATTTTCATACGTAAGAACATTGTAGATAATGTAGCTAAATTCTTGTCACTTATTATTTATGACCAGCTGATCAAAATTAGAATCATACTGTTTTATCTTCACTAGTTAGATTCAATACTTTTCTAAATCCCCTCATTTTTCAATCAATAATCAATGTGCCCAAATAATAGCTGTCTTTTATGAAATTACTTTTACTTTACTAAATAAAAATCTCTTTAACAAGTTAGCAATACCTATGCAACCAAAAGAGTATATTCTTAGATTTTCATATTCAATGAACGGACTATACGTAATATCTACTTATAAATCCCTCCATTTTCTTTGTAGCTATATTCGATTATCAATTGGATAAATCGGAGCAATTGGAAGTTTTGTTCTCGTTCCCTTTTTACGGGGTTATATTCGATTGATAAGCAATTTAATCTGATTGACGAATTAATGAACGTTCTCGTCCCCTTTTTTACGGGGGTATATTCGATTTAGATATATAGTAAATAGCTTTACGCCTTTTATTGTGTTCTCGTCCCCTTATTTACAGGGGTATATTCGATTGAAAGATAAAATATAATGTTGTGTAGGGAATTACTGTTCTCGTCCCTTTTTTATTTACTACTAGCTGATCCATTTTTCAATCATTGTGCTTTTATTTCCATCAGTTAGATTAGAGTCTTTTTCAAGGTAAACCTCATTTTAAATCAACAAATAATGTTTACAAATAATAACTATCCTCATAATAAATTACTTCTACTTTACTAAATACCAATCCCCATAACAAGTTACAAATACCTATGCAACCAAAAGAGTATATTCTTAGATTTTCATGTTCGATGAACGAACTATACGTAATATCTACTTATAAATCCCTCCATTTTCTTTGTAGCTATATTCGATTATCAATTGGATAAATCGGAGCAATTGGAAGTTTTGTTCTCGTCGCCTGTTTTATTGGGGCATGTTCGATTAGAAAGCAGAAACTAAACCAGTACCAAGAAGTAAGTAGTTCTCGTCCCCTTTTATGGGGTGTTTTCGATTACGACATGAACGAGCGATTTAATGACCTATACGCATTCTCGTCTCCCTTATTTATGGGGTTTTATTCGATTATGATTGTAAAAGATATGGTGGTACAAGTTTTCAGTCCTCGTCCCCTTTTTTACGGGGTTATTTTCGATTCACACCCAAACGGTGCCGTCACGGTGCTTACAAGGTTCTCGTCCCCTTTTTTACAGGAGTTATGTTCGATTGAAAGCTACAAGATATTTACTCAACAAGAACACAGCTCTCGCCCCCTTATTTACGGGGTTATATTCGATTGGGATAAAAACGGAATAGAGTTTCTAGTTGAAGGGGTCTCGTCCCCTTTTTTACGGGGTTATATTCGATTCATAATTTTTACGGTGAATACGACGGCGAATATCTGTTCTCGCCCCCTTATTTGCGGGGTTATATTCGATTCACAAACAACGGCACGCCATATAAACGAATTCTTGTTCTCGTCCCCTTATTTACGGGGATATATTCGATTCAGAAACGCTAGAAACACAATCCAAAGAGAGGTTGAGTTCTCGTCCCCTTTTTTACGGGGATATATTCGATTTCATGACAGATAGCGAAAAGGAATATCAAAAACATTGTTCTCGTCCCCTTATTTTCGGGGGTATATTCGATTAACTTAATAATACCTAAACATTCAATTAGTTACCTGTTCTCGTTCTTTTTTTATTTACGACTAACTGATCCATTTTACAATCATAGTGTTTTTATTTCCATCAGTTAGATTAGAGTCTTTTTCAAAGTAAACCTCATTTTAAATCAACAAACAATGGATACAAATAATAACTATCCTTATAATAAATTACTTCTACTTTACTAAATACCAATCCTCATAACAAGTTACAAATACCTATGCAACCAAAAGAGTATATTCTTAGATTTTCATGTTCGATGAACGAACTATACGTAATATCAAATTATAAATCCCTCCATTTTCTTTGTAGATATATTCAATTATGAATTGA
This sequence comes from Mammaliicoccus sp. P-M58, assembly GCF_022386165.1. Taxonomy (NCBI): domain Bacteria; kingdom Bacillati; phylum Bacillota; class Bacilli; order Caryophanales; family Staphylococcaceae; genus Mammaliicoccus; species Mammaliicoccus sp. P-M58. The sequence continues at coordinate 232,241 of NZ_JAJNJI010000002.1, read as the reverse complement.
ATATATCGGAGCAATTGGAAGTTTTGTTCTCGACCCCTTATTTACGGGGGTATATTCGATTACAATACAATATTAGGAGATGTTAATTATGAATAAAGTTCTCGTTCCCTTATTTACGGGGTTATATTCGATTTATTTATTTTTTTATAAATAGGAGATGAAAAGGATAGTTCTCGTCCCCTTATTTTCGGGGTTATATTCGATTGTTTGACCTTTGAAATAGTGTGAAAGCTAGAACACAGTTCTCGTCCCCTTATTTTCGGGGATATATTCGATTGGTGAATACCAGAAACATATTATTGGATTATCTGAGTTCTCGTCCCATTATTTACGGGGTTATATTCGATTCAAAAACGCATAAGCTCAAATAGAACACTTTTACAAGCTCTCGTCCCCTTTTTTACGGGCTATATTCGATTTTATCATTGCAGCGTTTAGTATTACACCATTTGAACAGTTCTCGTCCCCTTTTTTACGGGGGTATATTCGATTATATGTTGTATATAATTGTGACTTTGAGTTCTCGTCCCCTTTTTTACGGAGTTATATTCGATTAAACATGTATAAAAAGCCTATAACAACAATATTTCAGAACCACTTTTAATGTCTCTAGAATGGACAATTTAAGTAATATAAATAAATAATTGTCCTTTTTTAGACATTGTAAATTAACATTAATAAATACCTTAATTTAATACTATTATTATATCATAAATGACAATGAGTTTTATTTACTAACTTATATCTTTGATACAGAAATTAAACTGCATGAAATATCATTCAATAAATCTTAGTAAATGTGAAAATTATTAATTAAAAGGACTTTTATTATAATGGTTAAGGTGACCCGACACATTCTCATTATTATATTTTAAATTTTAAAAATCTCTATTTTTATAACGCATTTACGAGTCTTTCAAATTCATCTTTATTAATGTTAATACCTTCTAGATCAACATCTGCTAAATTAGGGTGCTGCCCACTTGTTAAGACATATACTTCAATATGTGGACATGTTTCATTAACGATAGGCATGATTTCTTCATCAAACCGCTTCGGCCCATTGTTTTCACTGTAAATCACGATATGAAATTTAATATCATCAGCTATATTCATAGGAATTCTGTCTTCTCTCTTTCTAGACAATACACACTGTTTTCCTACAATATTTGAAATCCACTCTTCTTTCTTTTGGCAATAATTTATAAAATCTTTCCTTTGATATCCTAAATCCATTTTAACTTCGAGTATATTTTTAATTTCATTATCTTCACAAATCAATAAATCCGGATATCTTGTACTTAAAGATTTATCAATCATAGATAAAGGCTGATCAATAAAGATTCGGACACCTTCCAATCTACTAATCAAATAAGCACCGAGCAAGTCTTCTCCAATACCTGATATACTATGATTACGTCCTCGATATAAATTTTCATGAGGGTAAGTAGGCTTCCCTGCTTCTTTATATGCCTTTACAAGCTGTTCGATAACTTCTACTTCTGTGAAATCCATACTTAATCACCCTCTCTATAGATACTCTATATTTCAACACACAAAGTATATCACACGTTTGAAAGCACAAAGACAAAAACCCTCCTAATAAATTAAGAGGGCTGAATTTTAAAAGTTGAATTTAATTTTTATCAATAATTTGCTTTGTTTGCATATGTGGATATCTAAAATCCCAGTTTTCATTTTTGAAACGATTATATATATAATGAGTTTGTAGTATATTGAATGGTTTATTAGAAATAACATAATAATTTGCTGTATTAATAGTTGCTTCATTTAAATACCTAGTCTTTTCAGGCGCTAACATTACCACCAAGTCTTTAGAAACGTTAATAGAATCTTCTTGAAATTCAATACATAAGTATGGAGAAATTGGTAGGATCATTTGTTTCCACTCATTAGTACCAATTATTGGGTTATCACTTGTTAACAGATTTCCTTCACTTATTGCAATATGGAAAGTCATTGTAGACGGCTTAGCAATTCGTTCTAAAAGATCCTCTAGCACACCTTCTTGTTTAAATAACCAGTTGAATTTTATTATTTTATCTCTATTATTTTTTATTTCTTCTAATTCAATCGGACGTGTTCTTGGAATATATGAATTAATATTTTCAATCATATCAATATATTTAATTCTACCAGAATCCGTTCTGATATATTGTAACCACATATATTTATATATGAAATCCTGTTGTTCTTCCGAAATATATACTTCATCGGACAAAATATTCTTCAATATGTCATCAATAATAGATCCCATCTGCGATTCATAATCACCTAATTTACTTTCTAAAATATTATCAATTACTTCATCACTTTCATATGAATTATTTTTAGCGCAAACTTTACTATAACTCATTTCACATTCTTTATTAGACTGATTTATATAAACATGAACCTTATCTTGCTCATTAGCAAAATGTTTTAATAAGCACCTTGGATAATAATGTTGTTTTTTAGTTACCATAAACCCTCTCCTTATAATTACTCAAAATAATTTACTTCTAAAAAATGGCTTGTTTAAATAATATTTTTATATACATATTTACACAAACATTTTTTGTAAGAGCCCTTGTTTACGTTCTTTTAAAGATTCAACTTTATTGGATTGTTTATCAATAATGTTATCGATTTTTTTAAAGAATTCACCGATTTTTTCTTGTTCTTTTTTAGAGCTTGAAAATTTCATGCTTTTTGTTTTTAAAATACTAAAATGTCTTTTATAACCTTCTGGAATAACATTAAAATATTGTAACAACACAAAAAGATACTGAACTAAACTGCCGTCTTTACTTGTTAATAATTTAACACCATCTCCTCCAATAATAAATGGTTCATCAATTTTCTTAATTACGGTTGTATGGTCTCCATAAACAATTAAATCATTATAATTTTCAATTCTTTTACTCATTTGATTTGAATATCCTAAAAATTTGTTTTTTCCCTGATCAACAACGGGAATATTACCATTTATCATTACTTCAGAGGATTTTATCTGATTACTTTTACTAGGTACAACTTTGAATATATCCAAGAAGTTTTTCTCTTCCCACTCCGGATACTCATTTCCATTCTCATCTTTAAAACGCAGTTCTTGTGAGAAAATCTTTTGCATATATCCCTTTTTCTGTTCTTCTAATTTCGCTAACTTTTGTTCCTCTAATTCAATTTGTCGGTCAAGTTTGCCGAAAAATCCACTTATTTTTTTTTGTTCTTCTCTAGAGACAGGTATATTTAAATTTAATGTTTTTAGATGTTCATTATACAAGTGAACTACGGTTTTTCCTTGAGACAATTTAGCTATTTTCCACTTATTTATTCCGTTCATTGATAATGAAATAAAATTACCATCTTTATTTATAGGTGTTAGTATGTTTAAATCTCCACCTATATAGACATCATCCTTTACATTTAGAGATGATGCTGTGGCAATATCTTCAGCAGTTTCACCGGATGATGGAAGTAAAACTTGGTTATTTTCTCCTTTCACTAATTTTTCTATGTTAACGTTTGTTTTACTTTTAACTTCATTTATAAAAAAGCCGTATTTTGTATAAAGTTCACCATATAGAATACAATAGTTTTCTCCACTCTCGTCCAAATCTTTCTTACCCAATAATTTTCCTTTTGAAAATTTTACAATTTGATTCAATTTCTTCTCTTCCCACTCCCCATCAAACTCTGGGAATCTCAATTCTGGTACTTTCTTTTCTTGATTAGTCATGTGTCACCACTCCTAATTCTTTTAAGTAGCTTTCTATTTCTTGTTCTACTTCTTTTATTTCCGCTTCTATCGTTTTCAAATCTGATTGTACTTGTTCTAAGTCTACTGGTTCTTCTTCTTCAAATGTATCGACATATCTTGGTATGTTAAGGTTATAGTCATTTTCTGCTATTGCTTCTAGGCTTGCTGTATGACTATATTTATCTATTGCTTCTCTATTTGTATAAGTATTGATGATTTTTTCTACGTGTTCGTCTGTTAGGTTGTTTTGATTTTTACCTTTTTCAAACTCATTTGATGCATCTATAAACAACACATCTTGATCTAATTTACGGCATTTTTTAAATACTAGAATACATGTTGGTATACTTGTTCCGTAGAAGATGTTTGCTGGTAAACCGATTACTGCGTCTAGATAGTTCTTCTCTTCGATTAAGTACTTACGTATGACACCTTCTGCTGCGCCACGGAATAAGACACCATGCGGTAAGACTACTGCCATTGTTCCTTCATCGTCTAAATAGTGCACCATATGTTGAATAAAGGCGAAGTCTGCTTTTGATTTAGGTGCTAGTTTACCGTAATTACTAAATCTTTCGTCATCGTCAAATTTACTATCCGCACTCCATTTTGCACTGTATGGTGGGTTTGCTACTACTGCATCGAATTTCTCATCTAAGAATGCTGGAGCTTCTAAAGTGTCACCGTTATGAATATCAAAGTTCTCAAAGCGTACGTCATGTAGTAACATGTTCATTCTAGCTAAGTTATATGTCGTATTGTTTCTTTCTTGACCATAGTAACGATATACTGTTGTTTCTTTACCTACACGTAATAGTAATGAACCTGAACCACATGTTGGATCATATACATTTCTTAGTTTATCTTTGCCTAATGTTACGATTTTAGATAAGATTTTTGAAACTTGTTGAGGTGTATAGAACTCTCCTGCTTTCTTACCAGCGTTTGCAGCAAATCGTCCAATTAAGAATTCATAAGCATCACCTAACATATCTATTTCCATATCACTATGTAAGAACGGTAAATCTTCTAAATTAACCATTACTTTACTTAATAAAGCCGTTCGGTCTTTAACTGTATTACCTAATCTTGTAGAACTTAAATCCATATCACTGAATAGTCCAATAAAGTCTTCTTCACTTTCTTCTCCAAGTGTAGATGTTTCTACTTTTCTAATTGCTTGTGCTAAATGTTCAATATCAAATCTTTGGTTTTCAATTTCTTTAACCATATTGCCAAACAAGTCTTTTGGCTCTATGTAATAACCAACATTTTCTAAAAGTTCTGCTTTTAAATCTTCACGATATTCTTCATCTTCCCATGCTTCTTCATATGTTAGATCTTCACCAGATAATGCTTCAGCAACTTCTGATTCTGCTTTTTCTGATAGAAAGCGATAGAAGATTAATCCTAGTATGTAATTACGGAATTCACTTGCATCCATATTTCCTCTTAAATCATTTGCTATAGACCATAAACGTTTATGTAATTCTGCTTGCTGTTGGCGTTGCTTTTCTGTAATTGACATTTTATTTCCTCCATTAATTTGGTACATTTTAGTTTTATTTTACTTATTTGAGTTTGTAAAAGCATATCAAAACCTCTGTAATATACTATTACAAAGGTTTTAATTACTATCTAAAAACTATATTTTGATGTCACTTCTTCAATAAATGATGCAATTGCTTTTTTAGTTTGTCGTTTTTCTCTAAGTTTCTTATCTCCGACAAGGTCCTTTAATTCATCTTGATTAACGATACCACTAAATTCAAACTCTCCCGTAATTGCCTTAAGTATTTCTTCATCTACTGCTTGTTGATGAGCAAACTTTTTAAACTCTTCTTCCCGTTTCGCATTTTCAAACTTGAGATAAACTTCATCTATATCATCTTCTTCAGATAACTTAGGCACTACTTCATCTATAAACTCACGTATTAAATCACGTTTAAGTCGAAGCGTTGGGTCGTCTGCATTGTCTAATATACGTCTAATTTGTTCACGATTTCGTTGTTGTTCTTCTTTGTCTTTCAAATCGATCTTACGTACGAGTTCCATGATATACGAAACATTAATTAAGTCATTACGCAGAATCTCTATTTCAAAATCTATATCATTTAATATCGTTACTTTTTCATTTTCGCCGTGTTTATTCTTAACTTCATCGTATATCGCGAAGTATTTACTCTTGTAGTCTTCAAACTCTTGTTCACCCATACCTATATTTTCATTCGTAAAGTTGAATTCTTCGAAAGTTTTCAGTCTTAGCACTAATTTAGAAACGAGGCGGAACGCTTCGACAAATGATTTTTTATCATTTTCATCAAAGACATTATCCATATCTTCTGGATTTTGAGCGATTGTTTTCAATTCAGCTAACGCATCTACAAACTCAGATAAATACTCTTCATAACTTCTCATTAATATACGATCTGTATCCTCTGTTTGAGAGAATAGCTTTAACGCCTCATCTGTTTGGCGTTTCAAATTACGATAATTAACAATTTTCCCGAATGGTTTTGTTTCTTTTTCCACTCGATTAGTTCTTGAGTAGGCTTGAATTAAGTCATGGTGTTTTAAGTTTCTATCTACATATAAAGTGTTCAACACTTTACTATCAAATCCAGTTAAGAACATATTCACAACGATTAGGACGTCTATTTTGCTATCTTTAACACCCTTTTTAACACTATTTGAAATATGATTGAAATACCCTTGGAACGTATCTGTTGAAAAGTTTGTACCAAATGTTGCATTGTAGTCCGCTATTATTTCATCTAATGAATCTCTAGAATGTTTTTCCTTTACATTACCTTCTGTACTTTCTTCATTTGGTGAATACGAATATACACCTGCGATATTAAGCGGTTTATCATAATCTTTACTAATCTCTTTAAACACATTATAAAATTTAATAAGTGCTGGGATACTTTGAACAGTTAAGATTGCTGAATACTGTCTATTTCTAGTATATTTATCATGATTTTCAACTATATATCTTGCGATGAGTCTAATTCGATCATCTGCCAGCCATACTTCATCCTTATTGATACCTTCAACCAATTCCTCTGAATCTAGATCTATATTTTTTGTTTTTATTGTATTAATATAATCCACTGAAAAGCCTAATACATTACCGTCATGAATGGCATTTTTAATTAAATAAGTGTGTAAACATCTACCGAAGATATCTGCCGTACTTCTACCATCTTGACTTTTATTTTCTTCAAAGCGAGGTGTTCCTGTAAAGCCAAAGTACTGAGCATTATTGAAATGTTGGCGAACAATACGGTGCATATCACCAAATTGACTACGATGACACTCATCAATAATAAATACGACTTTATTAGTCTTATATTGTTCTAATGCTTTCGGGTTACTTTGAATCGCTTTCGACATTTTTTGTATAGTAGTAACGATAAGCGGTAAGCTTCTATCGTTTAACTGCCTAACAAGTTGCGAAGTATTATTTGTTTTATCTACTGCACCCTTAGCAAATTTATTAAACTCTTCTTCTGTCTGACTGTCTAAATCTTTACGGTCAACTAGGAATATCACTTTTTGGATATCATCTTGTTCTGATAATATTTGACTCGCCTTAAACGAAGTTAATGTTTTACCGCTTCCAGTCGTATGCCAAATATAACCGTTATTGTTTGTTTCAGTCGCTTGATTGATCAATGCTTCAACAGCATGTACTTGATAAGGACGCATCGCCATGAGAATATGATCAGTCTCATTAATTATCATATAGCGTGAAATCATTTTAGCTAATTGGCATGGTCTTAAAAATGAATTAGTAAAGTCACTCAAATTATTAATACGCTTGTTATCTTTATCACTCCAATAAAACATATGGCTTTTTAATATATCACCATCATTATTAGATAGATAACGCGTTTCTACGCCATTACTTATAACGAATAATTGTATATATCGAAATAGTCCTGTGTAGTTTTGTTTACGATAACGCATAACTTGGTTAAATGCTTCATTAATATCGACACCACGACGCTTAAGTTCAATTTGAACTAGTGGCAATCCATTCACTAATATAGTGACATCATATCTTGCTTTATATTTATCGTTTACCGACACTTGATTTGTAATTTGGAATTTGTTTTTACACCAATTTTTTGTATCTAAAAATGATAAATATTCTTCAGTTTCATCATCACGCTTTAAAGGCAACTTATCGCGTAGAATACGTGCACTTTCAAAAATACTTTTCCCATTAATCATCGTCAATAAGCGTTGAAACTCTTTATCTGTTAATGGTTGATCTTTGAATTTATCAGCATGACGTTCATTGAGAATAGCACGGAAATTATCCAATAATTGTTGTTCATTTCTAATCGTTACAGTTTCATAGCCATTTGATTCTAACTGTTCCATCATTTCATTTTCTAGAGCAAACTCACTTTGGTATACCATAACATCCCCTACCTTTGTTTCTATTACAATTAATTATAATATATAACTCATTTTATGTGGTGTAAATTTTAAGATTATAGAATATATTTACCAATTATTTCGTTTTTCAAATGTATAACTACTGGGATATTTCGTTTACCGCTAGATTTCCCTACCTTCCCCACAGAAACTCTACAATCTCATTCGCGACTTGTTTGTTTTCGTGTAGTTCGCTGTGCTGGGCTGTTTTGCCTTCGTATTTGGATTCTTTATAGCTTTTTGGACTATTTCCTAGTAAATATTTTAAAGACATTAATAAATTACTAACCTTAAAATTACATCTTATAATCGAAAATAAATATATGTACTTCATACTATAGTTCTATATGACAAGTCATCAAACCTTGAAAATTATCTATCATATTTTTCTTCTTTAACATCAATACTGACAAAAAATATAAAAGTAAAAGCTATGAATCCCATAATGTTAAACATATTAAAAATTGAAAATAAATTTGTACTATTAGACATCATAAATATTATTAATAATATGTTAAATTGGTGAATTATCAACATAAACAACCACCCGAAAATCTCTTCCACTCTATGAATCACTTTAAAATTTGTAAAAACTAACATAAAAAGCAAAATACAAAACATAACGGTAGTTACTATAATGAGATATGTGTAAAATGCATAAAGGCCATGAATCATATCCAATTCAATATTTCCAAACAATTTATTAATAAGATTTCCTGTAATTACATTTAGTAATTTATTAAGACTAATTAAAATTTTTGTATCTAAAAAATACATAATAAAAATAGCGAAATTCAAGTATGTAATCATAAATAAAGGTGTTCCGAACTCTAGCCACTTTAATTTAATTTTAGGCAAAGTATGTCATCCCTTCTTTTTTTAATATATTTATTAGTATATTAAAAATTTAATACGCTTGATATAGATACACCTAAATATATCAAGCGTATATTAATCCATAAAAAAACTGTGCAAGTAGTATGCAACTTCTCTACTTACACAGTTTATTTTTTTACTATTCTTCTAGCTTTTTCATTACTTTCTTCGTAATATCATCTATCACTTTATCCATAGTTTTATTCTTATTTCTACTTCTATTTAAGTTATCAATATGATAAGTAGATATTGTATAAATACCTGATAGGTTTAATGGATATTTGAGTACATGGTATCCCATTCTTTTTTTCATTCTATGAAATACTTCTGGTCCGCCTTGTGTATATACAATAATTGCTTTTTTATCTTTCCATAGTCCTTTTCTGAAATACCGCTTCTGCTTAAAGCTAAATGCATATTCAGGCCAAAATGCTAAATCTATAAAACTTTTCATGATTGGTGTGACATTAAACCAATAAAGTGGATATATAAATATTAATGTATCAGACTGTTCTAGTTTATTAAGTATTTCTTGATGTTCATCTATGACTGTTGAATGATAGCCATTCTCTAATATAAGAGGTAAGTTCATTTGTTGTAAATTAAACACATAACGATTACTTTGATGAATATTCTTTATAATAGATTCATACACTTTAAAACATACCCCAGATTGATTACCACCATAAATGACACTAATCATTAGATCCTCTCCTTTGATTGAGCTCATTTAATATCAATTCTTTATTTAAGGCATACTGATTATTTTTAGATAAGTCATGAATGTTCTTTAGTTTATTAAGGATAAATATTTGGTTATTTAATTCTTCTTCTTTTTCTTCAATAACTTTATTGATATAGTCCATAGAAGTAACGTTACATGCTTCTGTAGCTGGTTCATGAAATAGTTGAATAATATATTTGATATCCTCTAAATCAATATTTAATGCCTTTAAGTTCATAATCATTTTGAGATCAATCATCGTTTGTTCATCAAAGTAACGATATTGATTCGCATCTCTCGGAATCTTTAGTAAACCTACTTTTTCATAATACCTAATTTGTGATTTAGTAATGTTTAAAGTTTTGGAAACATCGTCAATTCTCATACAATATACCTCCTTCATTTAAAACCTATCATTAAACCACACTTTAAGGTCAAATACTTTTTCAATTTACTTATTCATTCTCCCTACCTCCCCCACAGAAACTCCACAATCTCATTTGCGACATGCTTGTTTTCGTGTAGATCGCTGTGTTGGGCTGTTTTGCCTTCGTATTTGGATTCTTTATAGCTTTTCGGACTATTTCCTAGTAAATATTTCAATGACTTTGATGAGCTGTTGGACACGCGACCGTCTGAGTTGGTGCCGTCTTGTAAGTCACCATATATGTTTAATACTTCTATTTCTTGTCCTTTATAGATGTCTTTCAATTGTTGTAGTTCTGGATATGGTGGGTTCATGCGACTTGGTTTACCGCTTCTATCCACACTAATTTCATTTACTTGTTCATTCATATTTAATACACCATTAAACGTACCGGCAATGTTCACTTCTTTATTCAACTGCGGTAATGTTTCATCATCTCCGTATCTCAACATATATTTAGCAAATGATAAATTCCCCATTGAATGTCCGACAAAGTTAAATTTCTTAATGCCGTATTCACTTTGTAATTTCGCTAGTACGTTTTTAAACCACTCTGCATTGAGATCTAGATCGCCTTGTTTATTATTTTCAAGTTCTATTTGTACAATAGGATTAGTCGCATCTTTTTTAAGTTTGCCTTTTAATTCAACTTCTCCATCTTCAGATACATATGCTGTGATAACTTCTTTTGTGACACCTTTTTTCTTCGCTTGTTGAACCATATATTTTTCTGAGTTCGCACTTCCTGCATAACCGTGTAGAAATAGTGTCGGTATTTGGCTTTTTATATAAGTTGAGTCTGTTGATTTAACTGTTGTTGAATGATGTTCATTAGATGGTTTCGTCATAATCATGATTCCAACGATCATCAGAATAATGATACCCATCCCCAAAATCCATAACTTCTTCACTACGATAACCTCTATTCTGTCATTTTGATTTAAGTATAAAGTATGTCTACATAAATTTCCTTATGAAACAATTCATTTCCTTATGTATTACTTTAAACCCCGCAAGAGTCAGTCTGAGGGTTGTCTGATGTCATACTGCTTTCCTTATAAAAACAAGCATAAGACTGGGACATAGTGTATGTCCCGCTCCCATGCTTTGTTTCGCTATGCTTCTTTATAGCCTTTTTTAGATGTTGGGTTGATAATCGCTAATATTAATCCGAGTATTGCTACGATACAGATAACAACGTATGCGACGCGTACGCCATGCACTAATCCTTCTATTCCATATTCATGTGGGTTTAAGATTGCTGTGTTCATAACTGTTACTAATATTGCTGAACCCATTGCTGCGCCGACTTGTCTCATTGTATTATTCATCGATGTTCCATGTGGTACTAATTCACGTGATAAATTGTTTAATGCTGCTGTTGTTAATGGATTAAAGACCATCGCATTTGCTGCGAGTGAAATAGCAAAGAATATTGTGACATATGCGAATGATGTGTGTGCATCAAGTTGTGTGAAAGCAAATGATGTAATTACAACGATTGAAACGCCTATGATGGATAATAACTTACCGCCGTATTTATCGAATATTTTACCTGTGAATGGTGAAAGTAAACCTGTTATAATTCCACCTGGCATGAGTGCTAACCCTGACATCAATGGTGAATATCCGTGTAGATTTTGTAAGTAGAATGACAATACTGTTTGACTACCTATAAATGAAACAAAGACGATACAAACGATAATCATATTGATCGTAAAGGATTTATAGGTAAAGACGCGTACGTTAAGAAACGGCTCAGTCATGCTTAATTGTTTCACGATAAACATTGTTAAGATGAGAATACCTGCAATGATCATTGAATAAACTAATGGATGATGCCAGCCTAAATTACCCGCTTCGCTAAAGCCAAATAACAATGCCGCAAAGCCTAATGTAGACAGTGTGACAGATAGTTTATTAAGCTTCGGTTTCGTAACATCTGTTACATTCTTCACGAATTTCAACGCAAATAATAAGTCTATAATGACTACGATTAATAAAATATAAAATATCACTTTCCAACTGTAGTGAGAAACAACCCAACCTGACAATGTTGGACCAATTGCTGGTGCGAAGCTGACAACTAATCCAAACATCCCCATAGCTTGCCCTCTTTTATCAGCTGGATAAACAAGAAATAGGACTGTCTGCATTAAAGGCATCATAATCCCAGCACCCATTGCTTGAACTGCACGTCCTACGAGTATGACACTGAATTGATCCGTTATAACACAAATAATAGAACCTACTATAAAGAATGTTAAAGCTGCAAAGTATAACGTTCTAGTTGTAAATCGCTGTGTTAAATATGCAGTAATCGGGATCATAATACCGTTCACTAACATAAATATAGACGTTAGCCATTGTACCGTACTACTCGTTAAATGCATTTCTTTCATAATACTTGGTAAGGCTGTAGTCATGAGTGTCTGGTTCAAAATGGCCACAAATGACCCTACCATCAAAATCGTAATAAGCAAAGTCTTATCCCGGTGTTTCAACTCTTCCACGACGACATCTCCTCGAAATCTTTCTCTAATATCATCATGTTATACAAAGGCACACGATAAAGTCAAAATGCATGCTTTACGTCTCAAAATGTTTAGATGTTATGACAAGTAATCTGAATTAAAATGAGTAAATATCCTTTTGTATAAGTTGCACTTTTATGGTAATATCATCATGGATAAATATTTAATAAATTAATAAATAAGAAGGTTAAAATATATTATGAAAGAAAATTTTTGGAGTGAATTACCACGTCCATTTTTTATTTTGGCACCTATGGAAGACGTTACGGATATCGTCTTTCGTCACGTAGTCAGTGAAGCAGCGAGACCGGATGTCTTTTTCACTGAATTTACAAATACGGAAAGTTTTTGTCACCCTGAAGGTATTCACAGTGTTCGCGGACGCTTAACATTCAGTGAAGATGAACAACCTATCGTCGCACATATATGGGGCGACAAGCCAGATCATTTCCGAGAAATGAGTATCGGAATGGCAGAAATGGGCTTTAAAGGTATTGATTTGAATATGGGCTGTCCTGTAGCAAATGTTGCAGGCAAAGGTAAAGGTTCTGGCTTAATACTAAGACCTGAACGTGCTGCTGAAATTATTCAAGCAGCAAAAGCTGGTGGTCTACCGGTAAGTGTTAAGACACGCCTCGGTTATTATGACATAGAAGAATGGAGAGATTGGTTAAAGCACGTCTTCGAACAAGATATCGCAAACTTATCTATTCACCTTCGTACGCGTAAAGAAATGAGTAAAGTAGATGCACACTGGGAATTAATCGAGGCTATTAAGAATTTGCGTGACGAAATCGCACCTAATACATTGTTAACGATTAACGGTGATATACCTGATAGAAAGACAGGTCTTGAACTTGCTGAAAAATACGGCATAGATGGTGTTATGATCGGTAGAGGTATTTTCAATAATCCATTTGCATTTGAGAAAGAGCCTCGTGAGCATACAAGTAAAGAACTACTAGACCTACTCAGATTACATCTCACATTATTCGATAAATACGCAACAAGTGAAACAAGACAATTCAAAAGCTTACGTAGATTCTTCAAAATATACGTACGTAGCATGAGAGGCGCTAGCGAATTAAGACATCAATTAATGAGTACAGAAACAACAGACGAAGTACGCGCATTATTAGATGAATTCGAAGCCCAAATGGAAGACACCGTAGAATCTTAAAGTTAATAAATAAATCATCCCCTGTTAACGTTGGAGTTAGCAGGGGATTTTTTGTGTTAGTTAAAGTGGGATTGTCGGCTGAGTTAGTTACAAAACTCAACAGAAGTGTTACTAACGATGCCCTTAAAACAAAAAAGTGCCCATCATATGGACACTTTATCTTACGTTATTACATTGTGCTTGTATCTATTACGAAACGATATTTAACGTCTGATGATAAGACTCTTTCATATGCTTCGTCTATTTGATCTGCTGAAATCAGTTCGATTTGTGGTCTAATGTTATGTTCTGAACAGAAGTCTAACATTTCTTGTGTTTCTCTTATACCACCGATTGCTGAACCTGCAAATGATCTACGGTGACCTATTAAGTTTGCTACACGTAATGATACGGGTTCTGCTGGTGCACCTACGTTAACAATCGTACCGTCTAATCTTAATAGTTTAAGGTAAGCATCTATTGGTAAATTAGCACTTACGGTATTAATAATTAAATCAAATGAGTTAGCAAGTTCTTCAAATGTTGACTCATCAGTTGTTGCATAATAATGAGAAGCGCCTAATTTTAAGCCATCTTCTTTTTTATTTAATGTACGTGATAATACTGTTACGTCAGCGCCCATTGCATGTGCAATTTGAACGGCCATATGACCAAGTCCACCCATACCAATAACAGCTACATTTTTACCTTCGTAAGCTTTCCAGTGATTTAAAGGTGAATACGTTGTAATACCTGCACAAAGTAAAGGTGCCGCTTCATCTAAAGGAATATTATCCGGAATACGTAGTACGAAATCTTCATGTACGACGATATGTGTTGAATAACCACCTTGAGTAGGTTCACCATATCTGTCAGTACTTGCATATGTACCAACCATTCCTTTTAAACAATATTGTTCTTCGCCGTTTTGACAATGTTCACATTCACCGCAAGAGTCAACCATACAACCAACACCAACACGGTCATCTACTTGATATTTACTCACATCAGAACCAATTTCTTTAACAATACCCGCAATCTCATGACCCGGTACTAAAGGATAGTTCACTGGTCCCCATTCTCCATGTGCAGTGTGAATATCCGAATGGCATATCCCTGCATATTTAATTTCTATTAAAATATCATGTTTATCTAAATCTCTTCTCGTAATTTCTGTCGCAAAAAAATTAGAATCCGGACTACTTACTGCTCTCGCTTTAGCATTTAGCATCATAAATTCCTCCGTTACTTACTGGATAGAATACAGTGATTCGTATTCTTCTTTGCTAATATTAGACCCGTGTGTAAGCAAGGTCAATTCAAAAGTCTTGAAGGCTACTTTATACTATTTATACTCTATTTTCCGAATTAGTGCCCATCTTCATAATCGTTACTCTTTTAATTCTAAGCTAATATTAAAGGATAGCTTTCTGTTTACGATAGCTTGATCGGCTCCTTTTTTAGTACCTCTTTTTTGATGTGTGTTTTTATATTCTTGAGAATCTTGCCATTGTTTATATGATTCTTCGTTTTTCCAAATAGTTATGATTACATAATGTTCATTCGTACTGCATGGTTTTAAAAACAATAAACTTTCAAACCCTTGAGTATTTGTTAGGTTTATATCTCGATTTAGAAAAACACGCTCAAAATCTTCTTCAAAACCAGGATTTGCATATAAATGGTTAAACACGACATATCCATTTTGAGGTAAATTATTAATCTGTTCTAAAATAATATACTGATAACTTGCATTAAATTTATTGATTGTAACCTCATTGTTATTTTGAGTTAGATAAATACCGTGCATTTCATTTTTCAACAAATAAATCACTCCTTTTTAATGAATAACATATCAAAATTGTTTGAACTTATCCATCACATAATCTCTGCTTTTTTTATGATTCACGATAGTCTCTGGATATTCTTTTCCAATTTCGATATGATAAATTTCTTGCAAATTGTCTTTATATTTAGTTGGATCATGAATATATTTACTTGCCACATCATTAAATATTTCGAGCTCTGTTTTAATAAAATACCCTTGGGCATCGAAGCGCTCACTTTGACGTATAGGATTAAACATTCTAAAATAAGGCACTGCATCTGTCCCAGTTGATGCCGACCATTGCCAACCATGTACATTAGATGCATTATCATAATCTATCAAATACTGTCTAAAATAGTCCTCCCCCCCAAGTCCAATCGATAAATAAATTTTTAGTCAAAAATTGTGATACGACCATTCTTAAACGATTGTGCATATATCCTGTACGATTTAATTTTATCATTGCAGCATCGACAATTGGATAGCCAGTTTGTCCTTTTTTCCATGCTTCAAAATGTGCTTTATTATAAGACCATTTCATGTTGCGATATTTCTCAGAAAAAGATTTAGTGGAAGCTTCTGGATATTGTGTCATTAATACATAATAAAATTCCCGGAATATAACCTCTCTAATAAAAGATTCATAACTAATTTCATTGCTGTCGTATCCTTCAATTAAGTCATTTATAATTTCATTAATATCAAGCAACCCATATGCTAAATATTTACCTAAACCACCTACAAAATCCAGTGATACATCATCAGTCAATTTATCATAATGAGCTATATCACCATTTAAAAATTCACCCCATGCTTTGCGCGCTAACTGTTCTATATCTTTATTATTTTTAAAATTTAAGTCACTTTGATTTGAACCCTTTTCAGCAATTTGGGCCAAATGCTTAAATTGATAATTTTTTTTAGGTGTATGTACTAAATCTTGACGATTTGCTTTATAGAAACTCGTAAATATTTTATAAGGCTGATTTTGTTTATTAAAGGTCTTTGTTGGCTCAAAATAATGATTCACGCGCTGCCCAATTACTGTAATTTGATGATTTTCAAAAGCTTGTTTAACATGAGGATAATCGTATATGTCTTTGTGATAACTCATAATATCTTTTGCTACTAATACGTGAGATAACCCCAATGTATCAGCTAAGTCACCTAGCTTGTCATACGTAACAATATGGGGATGTATATCATACTTTTCTAAAGCATTTACAAACCCTTTTACTACTTTATAATAATACTCACGCTTTACTGCTGATGCATCATTTAAATCTTCTAATGGTAAGATAAAATATAATTTATTTAGCTCGTTTTGATGCTTCTCTATATAATGAAAAAGTGGATTATCTTGTGTTCTAAAAACTCTGTTTAGTATGACTCCTAAATGCATTTGAACGCCTCCTGGATTATTTTTACATAGTCACTTTATAATTTCGCTAAAAAGAGCGCTAAAATCACTTTCTTATGAGCAGTTTTAAGCGCGGTTTATATCCGTTTATTAATATTTTTCATTTGTGTGACTAATAACTTTATCAGATCAATCCTTATCGCCTGCCTCCTAAAAGATAACCTGTAAAAATATTTAAATACCTGTATATAATCTTTTTACTAGATTTTAAAAAGATTGATACAAGTATTTTGGGTTCAGTTATCTACTAACAATATAAAAAATGAGTCTGGGAAATCATATTATGTCCCAGACTCTCGAAAAATTGTATCGCTATGAAATTAATTATTAAATATGAGTCACATTTCATAGTTTTTATAAATTCAAAGCGGGTGACCAGAATCGAACTGGCAACCTCAGCTTGGAAGGCTGAGGTTATACCATTTAACTACACCCGCACAAATATTTCATTCGATTTATTACCTTTAAAAACAAATGAAATATTTACTATTTAGAATTATATAGTACCAAACCATAAATTTAAAATCAATATATCTAACAGCTAACTCTATATAAAAGCGAGTAAAATCCATTTCACTATCTTTTTATATTAGTTATATTTAAACAACTCATACCAACAAGAATCTTTAAATTAAAAACTACTATTTACACCAATTTATTATTTATACACATCTTAATATACGATTTATCGTCATGATTGATTAAACCACCCCTATAATGCTGTGGTTCATTGATACCGGTTAATAAAATAATACTTTCATCACTTTTAGTTTTCTCAACAATTTTTTTGATTGCTTCCTTTCTCGAACTCGCAATCATAATATTATTTAAATCATAATATTCCGGTAAATATTTAATCATCGTTGCAATAATATGGTTTTCATTTTCAAAACCTACTTGCTCAGAAGCTAAAATAATTTGATCAATATTATTAGGAATTAAATTCATTGTGTCTCTTATTTTATCTAAACCGCGTAAGCCTATACCTGTAAGCATTACTGTAAGCTTTTTTCTCTTTTTTGAAGAATATTTTATGGCTTCGCTAATTGATTCATTAATTGCTAATGGTGTATGTGCAAAATCTAATATAAATTCAAATTCTCTTATTTTAAATATTTCAAATCTATTATCAGGTGGTTTGATATACTTAACAACCTCTAAAATATTTTTTATATCAAAATTCAATTTATGTATTGCAAATATACTAATAGCAAGATTAATATAATTATGAATTCCATTCAATGCTATATTGATCTGATAAACATTTCCATCTATCCAAATAGATAACTTATTCTCCTCTATAGAATATTTATAATACATATCATTTTTTTGGTTATTAGAAAAATGATACCTGTCATAACCTATTTTTCTGTATTCTTCACTATCATAATTGACAATACTTTTTTTACTTAACGAATTCAGTTTTAATTTAGCTTCTAAATAATTTTCAAGTGTATGATGATACTCAAGATGCTCAGAGCTAAAATTAGTAAATATTGCTAGTTCGTTATATATAAAATTAACCCTTTTTTGGTCTAGCGCAATAGATGTAGCTTCATATACAATGTAGTCATAATTTTTTTCTGCAAAATACTTTATAATTTCAGCAAATTCAATATGCATTGGTGTAGTTGGTGTAGTTGGTGTAGAATGGTTAAAATTCATTTTGTTAAATTTAGAATCATAAACGCCTAATGTACCAACAACAGCTACTCGTTTATCTAGTTTTGATAATATTTTTCCTACCATATGACTTGTAGTTGTTTTACCATTAGTACCCGTTACTGCAATAAATTTTAAGCTTTCGATATATTTATCATAAAATAAATGTACTAATTTATTTATCGCTGATGCATAGTTAGATAAATATATAACTGGAATATCACTCTTCATATCATCCAAACTGTTTTCTTCCATATTCGTCAATATTAATATTGGATTTTTACTTATAGCCTTTTCTGCATAAATTTTAGAGCGATTAGACGCCTTTAATATAAAAACAGAAGAAGTTTTAATATTTTGGTACATGGTTGTAATATCAGTACACTCTTTATCTATATTGATTTTATAATTATTATTACTAACTAATATTTCTTGTTCAATTTGTGATATTACATCGAGTATTTTCATATTTTCTCCTTTTTAATAAATATAATATCCTTGAAAATTCAAAAAGAAAACTAGATTCAAATTTGAATTTAGTTTTCTTTATTCTATATAACGAGCCTATTTTTGTGCGCCTGTGTCCGGCATTTCTTTTGGCATATTCATTTCAAATTTTGATTTATTTTGCATTACGATTGCTTGACTTAAACCTTTAGCTGGCATAAACATATGCGCATACGCTTCTCTTACTTTCATTGTTGATGTTTTATAATCTCCTTTAGTGTAAGCATCAAATGAAGCTAACAACTGATTCACATGCATACCTAATCCTTCAGCTAACTCATCACTCTTTAATTGATTATCTGTAGCTTTAGATAGAAATGCGCCAAACTCTTTACTATAATTATCTAAGTTGCTTTTTGCTTCTTTTTTAGCGTCTTCGTCTTTATTTTTTGAAGCTTCTACGTAATCAACGAAATACCCAATATGCTCTGTCCACATTTTATCGAATTCCATACCCGCTTCTTTACCATACGCACCTTCTATTGCTTTTGATAAATCTTTTGTATTCATTTCTAACGCTTTTACTGATGCTTTGTAATTTTTAGATCCATCATATCCATTTTGCATAGCATCGGCTGCTAAGATGGCATGTTCACTCATTAAATAATTTAAATCTGATCTTAAGTCGGCTGCTTTTGTTGTTGCACTTGTATGGTGATAATCTTCAGGAAATTGTTGTGTTATAGCATTTGATAATCCTTTACTAACCATATACATGTGATGAATGGATTCTCTTTCGTATTTGTAAGCTTTGTCATAGTCCCCATTTACTGAGGCATCAAATGCGCTTACTAATTGATTCACGTGCATTTGTAAACCTTCTGATAAACCTTTCGCTTCTAATTTTTCATCTGTTGCTGATGCTAAAAATTGAGAGAAGTGCTCTCTATAATTATCTAAGTTCTTTAATGCTTCTTGTCGTGCATTTTCATCATGATCATTTGTAGCATTCACATAATCTACAAAGTACCCAATATGTTCTGCCCACATTTTCTCAAACTCTTTACCTGCTTCTTGGCCATATACATCACCGATAGCTTTAGATAAATCTTTAGTATTCATATTTAGTGATTTTACTGATGCATCAAAATCTTTAGACCCTTCTGCACCTTTTCTCATTGTATCAGTAGCTAAATACGCATGTTCACTTAGCAACATATCTAAATTACTTCTTAATTCAACTGCTTTACTATCTGTTTTTGTAACAGATTCATGTGACGCATCATGTGCTTGTGCAATTTGCGATACACTTGTTCCAGCTCCTAACAATGAAACCGATAATGACATGGCTAATACTTTCTGTGAAATATTCATCCAATCACTCCTTTGTTTTTTTGTTCATATGGTATACGCAATAAATAAAAAAAGAGATCACATTAATTAATGTAATCTCTAAAAATATCTAACCTTTTTCACCAGCCATAATAATATCACCTTCAGGAGCCTTATTATTTGGTGATGGTTCTAAAGTAATTGCTATTTTATCTTGCTTATCTAATTCGATATCACTTAAATCAAAGATAACTATTCCAGAATTTTTACTGGAAACAAAAGTACCTGCTCGATATGGCTTTTCTCCTTTAAGAATCCAAACTTGATATGCTTCATTGCCTTTCGTTTCTTGTAAATTTTGTGCTTGTACTACTAATTGTCTTTCTTTTTTATTTTTAGCTATAAACGCTTCGCCTTGAACTTGATTTTTTTCAGTAGATTTTAATTTTATTATTTGTGCACTGCTTTTATTGATTAAATGATGGTCTTTATTCTTACTTCCATGATCTTTTATATTAAAATGATATAAATTGCCTACTATAGATATTAATAATAATGCGGCCATACTAATGAGAGATACATTTTTAATGATATTTCGCTTTGTATTTAAAGGTCTATGCTGACTGTTATCATTATATTCTTGAGCTGAATTATCTACATTATTTTCATCATTTAGAATATTATTCATTATTCTACTTTTCATATCTTTAGGAGGAACAATATTTTCAACATGATAAGGAAGAGATTCATTTAATATATTCAGTTCATCTAATTCTTCTTGACAATTTTTACAAGTTTTTAAATGTTCTTCAAATTTTTGTTTTTCATCTTTACTTAATTGATCATTGAAATAATCATATAATTTTTCACATTCCATATTATTTCCTCTCTCCCTTCTTGTTTATTTTTAATTTGTGCTTTAAATGTTGAATAGATAATCTTAGCCTACTCTTTACAGTTCCCAAAGGTATTTCAAGCGTTTTCGATATTTCTTTATGATTGAAACCTTTAAAATAAAATAAATACACAATAGCTTGTTGCTTTGCGTCTAACTCATCTATACATCCTTTAATCTGTTCAGCTTCTTCTTTAGTTATGAGTTCTGATTCAGGTACATTATCCGTCTTTATATTATCCCTTTCTTCATCATATTCATAAGACGTTGTTTTCCTCTTACGTATATAATCAATTGCTAAGTTTCGTGAAATCGTAATAAGCCATGTCGACATCTTACCTTTACTACTATCAAATTTAGCTTTTTGATTCCAAATTTTCATAAATACATCTTGAAGTACTTCTTCACTCGATTGCTTATCTTGAGTGATTTTATAAATAAAACTGTATAGCAGCGATTCGTAACGGTCATATAATGTTTCTAAGCTATCTGTATCTTTAGATACTATTTTATCGTATAATTCTATATCCGATTCGCGCATTGTTTTACCCCCCGACAGTTACTATTATATGTTAGTAAATGTCCTATGCATAATTTCAACCATTTATTAATTTCGTATAAACCACTAATCTATTTGGTGTACTTCCTAGAGAAGTATTATATTCCCCTTCACAAGTAATCAAATTTAAATGTCTATTACTAGAATATCCAAATATTTTATCTACTGGTGCTTCTCTTAATTTATATAATTCTTTATCATATACTTTAAATACTAATTTCTTATTGTTTCTATCGCTAACCTCAACTTTATCACCTTTTTGAAGTTTATGAAGATTTGTAAATACACCTGGATTTACGCCATCATCAACATGTCCCGCAATCACAGCATTACCAAGTTCACCAACTTTAAAACCATCTTTAAACCAACTAGGTGTATGGATATCTTTAGGTACCGCCATTTCATTCTCTTGATTAGTTCCAGTGTGATCTAATTCGTGATTTACATTTATTCTTTTAATGTTTATTTTCAAAGGTACGATACCTTTTTGATATGTTTCGAATGCCTTTGATTCTACAGTTTGAACATTTTTCTCTTCGCTTGTTTTTTTATCTACATGATTCATTTGATTATGACATCCACTGAGTATTAAAACTGTCATTAATACCGTTATCATTTTACGCATAGCAATCACATCCTTTTATATATATACGTATATTTTTATGAATAAGATCACTCTATGTATCGATATCTAGACATACTTGGATTTTCTACTTATTTTTATAAGTTTATATTTTTCTAAAAAAAGGTATATATACTTCATACGGTTAACATAAATAGGAGTGATATGATGGGTAAAGTAGAAAAATTAGAAGAATTTGTTGAAGTCGTCAAAAAAGAAAGTGGTGTAGACTTTAAGAATTTCTACTCTTCAGAAAAACAATTAAAAAGTTTATTAGGTTTTAACAAGAATTTAAGACCACAGTTCTTAAAAGACTTAAATGATGAAGAAATATCATTTATTTATTCTGTCGTATATAATAACGGTTCTGAAAACGAAAAAGTTGATACTATGAATCATAATATTAAATATGAACTAGAAAACATGTCGGCAAATGATATCATTAATCATTATGAAGCGTTTAAAAGAAATAATAAATAGATAGTTGAAAAGCTCTGATGCAAGTGTATTTTGGGTTTAGCTATCCAATGCATTATACAAAAGAAATCTGGGAATAATATTATATCCCAGATTCAATGACTAATTATTTAACTGATAACTACTTTATAAGTAGTTCTACTATTAATTAATATACCAGCAACTATTAATATCTTTATAATATGCCTTTCTTTTGATTGATACTATTGACTATTTCCATCCATACTGTAAGTATTACTTAAAATACTTTTTGTTTTCGAAGCATTAGCTTTATATGTAAAAACACGTATTTTTTTTAATCTACTAAAATTTTGCTCAAACGATATATTACTATGAGTTTTGAGCACAGTCGAAAAATCTTTCTTGAATAATAACACCCCTTTAAGATTTAATGATATTAAATGTATTTGATTCCATTTCGGAAATTTTGATTTATGATATATGATATTTCTTGTCTCAAGTGCTATAAATTCATTACACCAGCTTCTCTTATGAATGATTTCTGTCATGGCTGGTATATTATTTTGTATCATAATACTTTGAAATTCTTCTAAATATTTATCTGCAACATCCACATGTTCAACAATATTTAAATTACATTTTAAAGACTTCAAGCTTTTCACATGAGCATTAGGGGTTAATTCCATGCATTCACGACGTATAGTTACATTCTTTGTTAAAGGTATTGTATTTATGATATCTCTATTATATTTAGACAAATCAATTACACATAATAAATTCCATTTATCCCCTCTACTATTAAAAAATAAATTAGATTTATAAAAAGTATATGTTTCTATATTTATATCATTTAATTTTTTTGAGAAGATTCTTTGATATTTCTTTTTTTCAGATTTACTATTAAAAATCAAAGTATCTATAAGATACATAAAAATCACTCCTATATTTTTTAATTAATATATTCAATTATGTTATGTTATGTCTTATATATTACACTCACACCTATTTTACTAACCACTTTTATTTAGGTATATATTAATATGCCAATGTCACTTTATTAATCTTTTTAACTTCTCCTACTAATCTAATTTTAGAAACCCTTATCACCATTTATCGTTGCAAACTTTTAACACGTTATCATTATTATAAACTTTATATTCAAACATATATATATATTCTATTTTTAAAAGTTATTTATTTGAAATTAACTTTTAAAAGGCATATTATTAAATTAAATACTATAAGGAGGTTTTATAAATGAAAGCAGCAGTTTGGTATGGTCAAAAGGATGTACGTGTTGAAGAACGAACTACGAAAGAATTACAAAGTAATCAGGTTAAAGTTAAAGTTTCTTGGGCTGGTATATGTGGTACAGACTTACACGAATACTTAGAAGGTCCTATATTTATTTCAACCGATAAACCGGACCCGTTCCTTGGACAAAAAGCGCCTGTAACATTAGGTCATGAATTTGCAGGTGTAGTAGAGGATATTGGTTCAAAAGTTACTAAATTCAATAAAGGCGATCGAGTTGTTGTTAATCCTACAGTTTCTAATCATGAAAAAGAAGAAAATATTGACCTTTATGATGGTTATTCATTTATAGGCCTAGGTTCAGATGGTGGATTTGCAGAATTTACAAATGTCCCAGAAGAGAATGTGTATAAACTGCCAAATAATGTTTCTGATAAAGAAGGTGCCCTTGTTGAACCAACAGCTGTAGCAGTTCAAGCAATTAAAGAAGGAAATGTC
Organism: Mammaliicoccus sp. P-M58; assembly: GCF_022386165.1. Classification (NCBI taxonomy): domain Bacteria; kingdom Bacillati; phylum Bacillota; class Bacilli; order Caryophanales; family Staphylococcaceae; genus Mammaliicoccus; species Mammaliicoccus sp. P-M58. Next base: position 207,354 of record NZ_JAJNJI010000002.1, on the reverse strand, counting down.
CTTTTCGGTGATACTGTTGCTATTTTTGGAGCTGGACCAATCGGATTATTGACAACTATAGCTGCTAAAGCTGCAGGTGCTAGTAAAATATTTGTTTTTGATTTATCTGAAGAAAGATTGAAAAAGGCGAAAGAAGTAGGCGCTACTCATACTATAAATTCTGGTGAATCAAACCCAGTTGATGTTATTAATAAACATACTGATAATGGTGTTAATGTGTCATTTGAGGTAGCAGGTGTAGCACCTACATTTAAATCTGCCATTGATGTTACTAAACCAAGAGGCACTGTTGTTATTGTTTCTATATTTGGACATTCAATTGAATGGAATCCAATGCAGTTAACAAACACTGGCGTAAAACTTACATCGACTATTGCTTATACACCTTCTACATTTCAACAAACAATAGACTTAATTAATGAAGGGAATTTAAAAGTTAAAGACGTCATAACTGATGAAATTGAGTTAAATGATATTGTAGAATCAGGTTTTGAACAACTTGTAAACGATAAATCACAAGCAAAAATTCTCGTTAAATTATAGTACAGTTTATAAAAAATAATGGATGGGTAAAATTTCAATTTATTCTTCCATTATTTTTATTACTTTTATTATTCTATAAAATTTATAATTGCTTATTCATGTTAATTTAGTAACCTCTTCTCCCCCCTCTATTTTTCATCATATAAAACCAAATTAAAAAAATAACATATTCATCTTTCCTCCGACCACTTACATACTTATATCTTTTTTTAATGTAAGTGATATATTGACATACATATTAGAAAATACTAATATGAAAACATATTAACTATAGATAATATGAGGTGATTTAAATGAACGACATACAATTAAAAGCACATTTTATACATGGACTATCTAATAAAACAAGATTAACGATATTAGAGTTGCTTAAATTAAAAGAAATGACTGTTAATGAAATTGTTGAAAAATCACAAATTAGCCAATCTAGTATTTCTCAACATTTATCCTGTCTTAAAGGATGTGGCTTGGTCATTTCAAGACAAGATGGTAAATATGTTTATTATCAAATAAAGAACAATCAGATTTTAACATTGCTTAAACTAATTGATTCTGTAGTAAAAGATACTGAAGAAGATATAGCTTGTTGCCAACACCATACTATTTAAAGAAAGAAGGTAACATATATGAGCAAGCAATGTTGTAGTAATCAAGAAACAAATAATAATTGTTGTACCAGTAATAAAGTACAAGAAAATAATTGCTGTAGCAATGAAATTAAAGCAACACCATCAAATAATAGTTGTTGTACAACTCATGAAGTTTCTAGTCATTCAACTGAGAACAATTCGAATATCACAAATCATAAAATAACTGAGGAAGAAGATGAAGTTGCCACCTCGGCTTCTAATTATAATTTTAAAGTGAGTGGAATGGACTGCAATTCTTGTGCTATAACAATTGAAAAAGCATTAAGTCTTTTAGATAATGTGACAAAGTCTAAAGTTAATTTTTCTACGGGGAATCTAACAGTTGAATTAACATCTCAAAATAATATCAATCAAGTAACGCAAACAGTAAAAAAATTAGGCTATGGTATAGAAACAAATCATAATCGAAAGTATACAACTTTCTCAGTAGAAGGGATGGATTGTGGGAGTTGTGCTAAAAGCATTGAAAAACATTTGAATAGTTTATCCTATGTGAATGATGCACAAGTCAATTTTTCTACTGGAAAAATGCAAGTTTATTTTGAAGGAAATCAAGTAAAAAATATAGAAAAAGAAGTTTCTAAAATCGGTTATATCGCAATTTTAAGTTCAAATGATAAAAGTAGTGATACCAAATGGAAATTATTTAAAAAGCCTATTTTATCAGCTATATTTCTCTGTATTGGTTTAGTTCTTACTGAAACAAATTTGCCAATTTGGATTTCTAATCTAATGTATATTTTAGCTATTGTGGTTAGTGGCATAAAACCAATGAAAAGTGCATATTACGCCATTAAATCTAAAAGCTTAGATATGAATGTGTTAATGTCTGTAGCTGTCATTGGCGCTATATTAATTGGTGAATATTTTGAAGGTGCAATTGTGGTCTTGCTATTTACGATTGGAACTTTATTACAAACTATTTCAATAGACAAGACACGTCATTCTATACAATCATTAATGAATATTACGCCATCAACAGCAACTGTAATTGCAGAAAATAGTTTAATTTCAAAAGACTTAAAAAATATTCGTGTAGGAGAAATATTGCTTGTTAAACCGGGTGAACGTGTGCCATTAGATGGAACGATTACTGAAGGTTACTCAAGTTTAAATCAAGCACCTATTACAGGTGAATCGATACCTATTGATAAAACGATCAACGATGACGTATTTGCAGGTTCCATCAATGAAAATGGCACTTTAAACATCCGAGTATCAAAATTAATAGAAGACACAACAATATCTACAATCATCCATATGGTTGAAGAAGCTCAAGAGAATAAAGCACCGACACAAGCTTTTATTGATCGATTCTCTGAAGTTTACACACCTATTGTCTTTGTATTAGCATTATTAGTCATGATCATACCACCTATATTCTCTTTAGGTACATGGGGCGAATGGTTCTATAAAGGACTAGAGTTACTTGTTATTGCATGTCCTTGTGCACTCGTTATTTCAACACCTGTAGCCATCGTTACCGCAATCGGAAGTGCTGCAAAAATTGGCGTGCTTATTAAGGGTGGTAATCATTTAGAAGCTTTAGGTACTTTATCTGCTTTAGCTTTTGACAAAACAGGTACTTTGACTGAAGGTCAGCCAAAAGTGGATACAATTAAAAGCATCGATTCTGGTGAAGAAACATTATTAAATATTGTGATGAGTTTAGAATCATACTCAACCCACCCTATCAGCAATGCAATCGTAGATTATGCTACTCAGTTTAATGCTAAAGCATCTTATATAACGAATTTTAAAAATATAGTTGGCCAAGGTATTAAAGGCAAAATAAATGAAAGTGACGTTTATGCCGGAAACTTAAAATTAATTACTTCTATCAACAAACAAATTGAAAATTATAAAGACGAAATAAACACATATGAGCAAGAAGGATATACTGTTATAATTGTTGCATCCTCCCATATCATTTATGGTTTAATAACAGTAGCAGATTCATTACGTTCAAATATCAACAAAACATTACAACAAATAAATGGTACACATATTAAAAATACTGTAATGCTTACAGGAGATAACAAAGGAACAGCTCATAAAATCGCACAACTTGTAGGTATTAAAGAAGTGTATGCTGAATTAATGCCTGGAGATAAATTATCTGCTATTAAAGGTTTACAAAATAAAGGGTATCGCGTCGGTATGATTGGTGATGGTATCAATGATGCACCAGCTTTAGCACAAAGTGATGTAGGCATTGCAATGGGCGGCATTGGTTCAGATACAGCAATGGAAACAGCTGATGTCGTACTTATGTCAGATGATATCAATCAATTAACACGTACAATTTCTATAAGTAAGAAAACTAAAAATATCATTAAGCAAAATATATATTTCTCAATACTTATAAAATTAATTGCTTTTATATTAGTGTTTCCAGGATTACTAACACTATGGTTAGCAGTGTTAAGTGATACAGGAGCTGCTATATTGGTTATATTAAACTCTTTGCGCTTATTAAAAATAAGAACTTAATAAATATTTTATTAAATAAATCCTTCAATTGCTAATAAATAATCATAACCCAACAATTGCAAAAAGCCACTTTTAAAGCGAACATTACACATATAGTCTTTGAAAGTGGCTTTTTTATTGATATCCAAAAATAGAAATATTTTCTATTTTAATATACTGATATATCTATAACACGCTATTTTAGTCATATATTAGGCTTTATAAATATACTGATATAACAAAATAGGATTGAATTGATTTTGAACATGGGTTATGATAGCGGTATTGATATTTATAGTACATGTCATGTACTAATGGATAAGGAGTTATGATTTTGAAGAAACCATTTGAAATTTTTATTGAAGATATTAAAAATATCAGACGTGTGCCGTTTGTGATTATATTATTATTAGGTCTTTCTATTTTGCCCTCATTCTATGCGTGGTTTAATTTAAGTTCTACGTGGGATCCTTACAACAATACGCAAGGTATTAAAATTGCGGTTGTGAATGAAGATAAGGGTGCTAAGGTTGAAGGTAAAGATATTAATGTTGGTGACCAATTAGTTGAACAATTGAAGAAGAACGATAAGTTTGGATGGGAATTTGTGAATCGTAAGAAGGCTGACGATGGTGTTGAAAAAGGTGATTATTATGCCTCTATATATTTACATAAGACTTTTTCTGATGAAGTCACAAGTATCTATCATAAGAAACCAAAGAAAGCCGTTATTGATTACAAAGTAAATGAGAAATTAAATGCGATTGCACCTAAAATGACAAACGCTGGTGCATCATCCATTGTAGATTCTTTAAATAAAGAGTTTGGCGAGAATGCAACGCAAGCATTATTAAAAGAAGCGAACCAAGTCGGTTTAGATCTTGAAAATGAATTACCTACTTTAAGCAAAATTAAAAATGCTGTTTATACCGCTGAAGATAATCTTCCAAAAATAGAAGAATTCAAAGAGAAAGTCATTGAAATTGATGAACATCAAGATGACATTACGAAGTATAAAGATGAATTCGAAGCGCTAGGAAATTACAAAGGCGACATTAATGAAGGCGTAACAAAAATTAATGAAGTAAACAGTAAAATGGGTGACATTAATCAAGCTGCTCAATTAATTACGAAGCTTAATGCCAAAATGCCTGAAATCGAAAGTGCTTTAGCAAAAGCGAATAAAGTACAACAACAATTTCCTAAAATCAATAAAGGCGTGCCTCAAGGTATTGAAGCAACTGAAAAAGCATTAGCAGCTATCAATAAAGCAGAGCAATACTTACCTGAATTAAATCGTAAATTAGATCAGTATGAAGCAGATGCTAAAAAAGCTCAGGAAAAAACTGAAAAAGCGAACGAAAAACTGAAAGCTGATCAAGATAAAGAAAAGAAAGACACTAAGGATAACAAAGCAAAACCTGAACAAAGTACGGAAGAACCTCAACAGTCGTCAGAAGAAGAAAACAAAGCAGACAATCAGACTGACCAAAATGCTGAAGAACAAGAAAGTGATAAAGAACAATCAGATGATGCTTCTAAAGAAGATACTGAAGAACAAGAGAAAGATAATGATATCGTAACAACGCAACAAGCTTACGAAGAAGACACTCATAAAGAAGAGAATGACCAAGCTTCTAAAAACGTATTAACTGATCAAGAATTAAATGAAATGAAATCTGCACTGAGTGAATCTTTAACAGCACTCGCAGACTACAGTAACGAACAAGCAACTATGAACAAAAAAGATTTAGAAAGCATGCAGGCTATCAATCAAAGTATCTTAATGAGTCAAGATAGTAAACAACTTGCAGACACTGTGAAAAACAATCAATCACGATTACAACAAGGTGTCGCTTTTAATAATTCAATGATTGATATTTTAAATGAACTTCAGAAATCTGAAGGTATCGATACTTCATCTGCCATTTCACAATTTGAATCAGCTAACAAAGATTTGCAAAGTGTTATAAATGGCCAAAGCAATCTGATTAATGCTTTAAATAATGGCAAATCTGGCAAAGAAGAAGTATTAGCATTAGATAAATTAATAGATTCTAATCTCGTATCTCTAGACAATTTATTGAAATATACGAGCAGTGATTTTAAGACGACTTTAATGGAAGGCGTTAACCAAATCGATCAAGCGTTAACTAAAGGTATAGATGATATCTCGACGATTAGAAGTTCCATGAACATGATAGATAATGTAATTCAAACTGGGAAAAGTTCCTTACAAAATGGTCATGATTTATTAGTCAGCATTAATAATGAATTACCTGAACTTGAAAGAAAATTTAATAACGTTAATGAAGTTGCGCAAACAAACTTCCCTAAATTTAAAGAACAAGTTGGTAAAGGTGCTTATTACGTTGAAAATGAACTACCAAATGTTCAATCAGAAGTTAAAAAGCTCGCACAGTTCTCAAATAACGATTTACCAACAATGATTGATAAATACGACCGTGCTGTTCAATTAATAGATGACAACTTACCAGAAGCACAAAAAGAAATTCATGACTTAGCAGAATTTGCACGAAATGATTTACCAGGTATTGAAGAAGATATTAAGAAAGCAGCGAAGAAAGTTAGAGAAATAGATAAAGATGATACAGTTCACGAATTGATTAAATTATTGAAAAATGATTTAAAGAAACAAGCTGATATTATCGCACATCCAATAGAATTAAAAGAAGAATCATTATTCAGTGTGCCAAACTATGGAACAGCAAGTACACCATTCTATACATCTTTAGCAATTTGGGTAGGCGCTTTACTATTATCTAACTTATTAACAACAGATATTAAAAATCCAGAAATTAAACAGAAATATTCATTAAGACAAACATTCGTTGGAAAGAGCTTTATATTCATCATAATAGGTGTCATACAGTCCATTATCGTGTCACTAGGAGATATGTTTATTTTAGGCGCAGCGATTGATAATAGATTATTATTTATATTATTATCCGTACTCGTTTCAATCGTATTTATAAGCATAGTTTATACATTAGTGTCCCTATTCGGTAACGTAGGTAAAGCATTAGCAATTGTCATTATGGTACTACAAATAGCAGGTGGAGGCGGAACATTCCCAATACAAGTCACACCAAAATTCTTCCAAGCCATACATCCGTATTTACCATTTACTTATGCCGTAGATGCTTTAAGAGAAGCGGTCGGAGGCGTCGTACCAGAAATACTCATATATAATCTCATTTGTCTTGTATTATTCGGCGTTGTCATATTCACAATAGGATTTATCGTTAAACCAATCCTCGACCCATGGAAAAAGAAAACAATCAAACGCGCCGAAGACAGTTACTTAATGGAATAATTAAATTACGTATAAAAAATAATCGCCCGATTTGTAGTAGTGAACTACAGAATCGGGCGGTTTTTGGGTTGAGTGTAGAGCGAATGATGCCACTCCACTTAACAGATAGTCAGACTGCATTTTTCTCATTCTCCAATACTATAGATCCACGGAATAAATAATATAGACAATCATCTATATAGATGTTAATCTATATAGCGAAAGGGAGGTATGGTTATGTCTTATCAAGAACTATCTACTATATTAAAAGTTTTATCTGATCCAAGCAGGTTAGAAATAATAGATTTACTTTCATGTGGTGAACTATGTGCTTGTGACTTACTTGAACATTTTCAATTTTCACAACCTACCCTAAGTCATCATATGAAGTCATTAGTCGATAAGCAATTAGTTCTTTCACGAAAAGAAGGTAATAAACATATGTATCGACTTAATCAAGAAATTTTGGATGATGTAAATCACAACTTAAATCTTATTACGACATCTAACGAACGATGTGTATGTAAATATATGAAACAAGGTGAGTGCTGATGACAATATTAGCAATTGCTATTTTTCTTTTAACTTTAACCTTTGTAATTTGGCAACCAAAAGGTTTAGATATTGGTATTACAGCTTTAATTGGAGCTGTCGTTGCGATCATTACAGGAGTCGTAAGTTTTTCAGATGTAATAGAAGTAACAGGCATTGTTTGGAATGCTACTTTAACCTTTGTAGCTGTTATTCTTATTTCATTAATATTAGATGAAATTGGATTTTTTGAATGGTCCGCAATACATATGGTCAAAGCGTCAAATGGTAACGGATTAAAAATGTTTGTTTTTATTATGTTATTAGGGTCAGTTGTAGCAGCATTTTTCGCAAATGATGGGGCTGCTTTAATCTTAACGCCTATTGTATTAGCGATGGTAAGGAATCTAGGATTTAATAAAAAAGTGATTTTTCCTTTTATAATTGCCAGTGGTTTCATCGCTGATACGACATCACTACCTTTAATTGTAAGTAATTTAGTTAATATTGTTTCAGCAGATTACTTTAATATTGGATTTATTGAATATTTTAGTCGAATGATTATACCTAATATATTCTCTCTAATTGCTAGTATTCTCGTCTTATGGGTATATTTCAGAACATCCATACCTAAAACGTTCGATACAGAAAATCTATCAGATCATAAAAGTGCAATTAAAGATCCTAAATTATTTAAGATTTCATGGGTAGTATTAGCCGTACTACTCGTTGGATATCTTGTTAGTGAGTTTATCCAAATTCCTGTATCAATTATTGCCGGTATCATCGCTTTTATCTTTGTTCTGTTAGCTCATAAATCTAAAGCAGTTCATACAAAACAAGTCATTAAAGGCGCGCCGTGGAATATTGTTTTGTTCTCCATTGGTATGTACTTAGTTGTATTTGGATTGAAAAATGTAGGAATCACAACTATTTTAGCTGATGTATTATCCAATATTTCAAGTCTTGGATTATTCAGTAGTGTTATGGGCATGGGCTTTATATCAGCATTTTTATCTTCCATTATGAATAATATGCCTACTGTTTTAATAGATGCAATCGCAATTGGGCAATCCAGTACAACAGGCATATTAAAAGAAGGCATGGTTTATGCGAATGTTATAGGTTCTGATTTAGGCCCTAAAATTACGCCAATTGGTTCGTTAGCTACATTATTGTGGCTTCATGTTTTAACACAAAAAGGAGTAAAAATTTCTTGGGGAACATACTTTAAAACTGGAATTATCATTACTATTCCAGTCCTTTTTGTAACCCTATTAGGTTTATATCTTACTCTAATCATATTTTAAGAAAAGAGGTTTTAATTATGCCTAAGAAAACAATTTATTTTATATGTACAGGAAATTCTTGTCGTAGCCAAATGGCTGAAGGTTGGGGAAAAGAAATATTGGGTGAAGATTGGAATGTCTATTCTGCTGGTATTGAAACACATGGTGTGAATCCTAAAGCAATTGAAGCTATGAATGAAGTAGGGATTGATATTTCAAACCATACCTCCGACTTGATTGATAGAGATATTCTAGAACAATCTAATTTAGTCATAACGTTATGTAGTGATGCAGATAATAATTGTCCTACATTACCAACAAATGTCATAAAAGAACACTGGGGCTTTGATGATCCAGCAGGAAAAGAATGGTCAGAATTCCAACGTGTAAGAGATGAAATTGGAGAAAAAATTAAATTATTCAATGAGAAAAACTAACTAAAATTTTTTAACTTAAATGCATAAGGACTGGTATATTAAATCATTTTCTCCTCTAGAGAATCACCTGATATGCTGGATAATATTTTCTATTCATTTATAAATTTATTGCTATTTTTTATTAATAGGACTATTATCTTTATATCTTATAATGCAGGTGATAAAAAAATGAATACTATATTCAAAGTTACTATGATTTATTTGACACTATTTTTAACGACTACAATCATAGGTTCGATATTACTCTACTTGCCAGTTACTGGACGAAAACCTATTGATTTTGTTGATGCTTTTTTTATCGCTACAAGTGCATTTACAGTAACAGGGCTTTCAACTGTTGATATACCTAACCAGTTCAATGAATTAGGATATTTGGTAATACTTCTATTGATTCAAATTGGTGGTTTAGGAATTGTTACTTTAATGATCTTTATAATGATTTTCACTAGAAAAAACATTTCGTACAAAAATAGAGAACTATTAAAGTATACGTGGAGTCTTGATAATGATTCAGGATTACTAAATATAACTATACGTCTTGTATTATTCAGCTTTATTATCGAGATTTTGGGTGCTATTTTTTTATCCATTGTTTTCATTCCAGATCACGGTATTGTTAGAGGTGGATTCATCAGTATATTTACTTCTGTATCATCATTCAATAACGCTGGTTTTTCTTTATTTTCAGATAGTCTGATGAGTTACAGTGATAACTTAATTGTTAACGTCATTGTTCCATTATTAATTGTAATTGGCGGTATAGGTTATATTGTTTTATTAGATTTGTGGAAAGCTAACCGCTTGAGTAAATTAAGTCTACATTCAAAAATCGTATTAACTACTACAGCTATATTAATCATGATTGGATCACTTTCATTTTGGTTATTAGAAGCAAATAATGTATTAAAAAACGATAATTGGATTGTTCAAATCTTTAAATCCGTTTTCCAATCGATATCAACTAGAACTGCTGGATTCAATACCGTTGACATAGGTCAATTACACGACTCTACTCTATTTATATTTGATTTATTAATGTTTATTGGTGCCGCACCTATGAGTACCGGTGGTGGTATAAAAGTTACGACCTTTGCTATCATTATCGTATATTTATACTCTTTATTAAAAGGTCAGACACATCCACATATATTTAAGAAAAGTATTATGACGGAACAAATAAATAAAGCAATAACTGTATGTTTTTTATCAAGTTCTTTGATTTTTATCTCAACATTGAGTATTTTAATTCAAAATCCAAAACTTGATACAACAAAGGTATTATTTGAAACGATTTCAGCTTTTGCGACGGTTGGACTTTCAACTGGCATAACCGCTGATTTAAACTCTATGTCTAAAGTTATACTCATTTTGCTAATGATAGTTGGTAAAATAGGCGTACTCATTATCATTTCGATATTTGTACACCCCAAAAAAGAGTTATATTTTTACTCAACAGAAAAGATTCATTTATAATTCTATAAAAAATAATCGCCCGATTTGTAGTAGTGAGCTACAGGATCGGGCGATTTTTGTTTAAAATATTTCATTATATACTACTTTATCTAGAAACTACTTAACAATTCTTTAAAGTCATTAGTAATCTATATATATTGTTCACTTAGTTCTGTTTTATTTTCTATATATAATCCTTCTTACTTTGATAAAAGTTTTTCATATCTTATATAATAATGCTTTCTACATAAATTCATAATAGCATCTACATTATCAGTTAAAGTATCCTCTATGCAAATTTTTTTGATAATCCAACAACAATTGAATTCGAAAACCTTATACCATTAGAAATATAGTAGGTATTACACCCAAACTATATATAAAATATATTTAGATATTAAATAAATCATTAAATGATTCTATCATAGTAGGGTGTGTATATATATTGTCACGTAAAACTGTATAGTCAATATTTTGGTCAATTGCCAGTTTTACTAAATTAATGATTTCCTCGGATTGTAAACCATATAAAGTAGCGCCCAGTATTTTATTTGTTGTTGCGTCTATCACAACTTTAAACAGACCTCTAGGATCATTATTAATTTTGTGACGAGGTATATTACTTACTGGTAGTTTACCTTCTTTAATTTCATACCCTTGTTCTTTTGCTTCTTTAGCAGTCAATCCTACACGAGATAATGGAGGGTCTATAAATACCGTATAAGGTACTGCACCTCTATTTTCTGTTGTGCGTGCACCTAAACCGAATAATTTGTCTTTAACAATTCTAAAGTCATCTAAAGAAATGTAAGTGAATTGCATGCCACCTTTAACATCACCTATTGCATAGATATGTTTTACAGCTGTTTCCAACTGATTATTGACTTCTATTTCGCCACGTTCACCTAGTTTAATATCAGTGTTTTCTAAATTTAAGTCAGTATTTGGCTTTCTACCAATTGCGAGTAATACCGCTTCTGCTTCAAAATCACCTTTATTCGTTTTAGCGATTGTATATCCATCTTTATCTTCAAATTCTGAAGTTTGAGCACCTAACTCGAATTTTACACCTTTATCTTCTAAATCTTTAATCGCATGTGAAACGATTTCTTCATCTTCTCTTGCCATTAATTTATCATTCGCTTCTAATACAGTCACTTGTGTACCAAAGTTCGAAAACATAGATGCGAATTCTAAAGAAATATATCCTCCGCCAACAATAACTAACCGTTTAGGTTGTTCGCTTAAATTCATTATTCCTGTAGAATCATATAAATGTTTAGATTCTTTAATGCCTTTGATATCAGGAATAACAGGTGTTGCACCAGTATTTATCACAATGTCATCTGCTGTTAAAGTATCTACAACTTTGCCTTGTTCATTTAATAAGTCTACTTCCGTATTGGATTTAAAGCTAGCCTTGTAATCTAATACTGTTATATTTCCATCGTCTGCTAAGTTATGATAATTCTTTTTATTAAGGGCCGTTACGACTTCTTCTTTACGCTCAAATGCTTGATTGAACGATCCACTTTCTAATCCTTCGTGCACTAATGTTTTAGATGGAATACAGCCGATATTGATACATGTACCACCATACATTTTTTTGGATTGTTCAACAACTGCTACTTGTTTCCCTTGAGCTGAAGCTGTTTTTGCTAGTGTTTTTCCACCTTTACCAAACCCTAAAATTAATAAATCATACTTTTTCATTATAACCCTCCATTAATATATCGTTTAATATATCTCCAATAGAAATATTTTGATAATATTTTTCAATTATTTCAAATTCTTTTCGATGATAGTTTGACATTACTCGACTCATTTCATTTGAGATTTTACAGTCACTTTCTTTTGTACCTGTATAAATTCTGCCAAACGATTGACTAGAAGTGAATAATTTAAATAAATTGGATAATGGCGTATCTAACACATTACCATTTATACGATACCCTCCATATTTGCCTTTTTGTGTAGTAATGTAACCTTCTTCTAATAATTTGCTCATAACTCTTCTTAATTGCACAGGATTAACACAAACTTTTGATGACAATTCGACACTACTAAACCTTTCAGATGAATGTTTACTTAAGAAAGTTAATACGTGAACCGCGATATTAAATTCTAAATTCAATGAATCATCTCCTTTTTAAATGTAACTATAATAATTACATTTAAACATATCTACTTCTTAAGTTCAAATAAAAAATCACGCCTATAATAAGACGTGATTTTTTCTTATAAAATTATTGATTGTTGTTGATATAAGAATCTGGATTAACTGAATATTCATTACCTACGCCACCTTGCATACGTTGGAAATGTAAATGTGGTGCCGTTGAATTACCAGTATTACCTGATTGTCCAATTTGTTGACCTGCTTTCACTTCGTCACCTTTATTTACATTTAATTTATTCATATGCATGTACCATTGATAATAATCACTATTTTTCTCTTTTATTGTTACTTGGTTACCACCACCGTAGTTACTCCAGCCACTTTGAATCACAGTTCCATCTGCTAAAGCGTATACAGGGGTATTTTCTTCCATAGCATAATCTACACCGTAATGTGCACCTCCGCCGTGATATTGACCATATTCTTGTAACTTTTTATTTTTAGTAAGCCAATTTGATGAAGCTTCTGCATTACCTTTGGCTTCCTTAGTGCTTGTTGCATCGTTGTTATGAGTAGATTGTTCTTTAGAAGCCGTATTGTTATATTGAGCTGTTTCTTGATTATCATTTGTTTCATTAGAAGTCGCTACATGTCCATTACTTCCTGTTTCATTATGCTTAGCTGTTTGATTATCATTTGCTATCGTTTCTTTATTTGTTTCAGATATTTGATTCTTTTCTCCATTATTTACTTGATAACCTTTATCCTTAATTGATTGAGATGGTGAATAATCATTATCACCTTTTTCAAAATAGTAATAATGCGTAACACCATTTTGATCTACTTCATACGATTTATATTCTTTATGATCAAACATAGATTGATTCCAATTGCCATCTAATGTGTGATGATAATTCCCTTTACTATCTATTGTATAATAAACATCATTTTCAATTCCCGTATAGTTGTGAGTATTTTGCGTAGATACAATATTTTGTTCTTCAGCTTGTGCATCTTGTTGAGCAATACTCATAGTTAGAATTCCAATAGTCGCTATTGAAGTTGTTAGTATTTTTTTCATTTTAATAAACCTTCCTTTTCTTAAACTATAGAACTCAATCTATCACGTGCTTAAATGAAAATAAATACTTGTAATCGATTTGTGTATACTAAATAAAAAGTTGTAATATTTTCAAAATAATATTACTGATTTCTGAATTTTTGATATTAGTGTCATTCCTTATTACACATAGGGTGTATACATTTAATGGGCTATTTTCAAAAAAATTCATTACAAGTTAAGAATCTAATAACGTTCAAAAGATAACTAAAGGGACATTATTATTACTCATAAAATTAGATGTTGAATTAACTAGCATTTAAATAATAAATATAGAGGCAAGGATATTAGATGATATCCTCGCCTCTATATTTATGATCGATTTAATTTTTACACCATCCAATTTAAATACTCTTAAGTACTGTATATAATAGTAATACTAATATGCCGACACATAATTTACTAAGTGCTTTTGAACTATTTCTTCCCAACCATCGTCCATAATACTTTGTACTACAGAATGAGGTTGCCCAAATTCTGTTTTTTTATTTTCATTCCATCCAGAATGAATCAATGTAAATTCAGTTGTGTGCTGATCAATTTCTTTCAATTTGAAGGTAAGATTCCAATCTTTCCCCCAATCAAAGCTAACTATACTTTTTGGTTCAATTTTAGTTACTTTACATGGAGAATCACCAAAATTACCAGCTTGTAATGTGAAATCTTTCCCTTCTTCTGCTACAAAGTCATTTGGCATCCACCAACCAGCAATACCTTCAGATGTTGCAATAGCATCCCAGACTTTATCTTTACTTTCATTTAAAATTACGCTTTTTTTAATTTCTTTTAACTCAGAGTTATTAGACATATATGTTCCTCCATTATTTCATTTTTTACTTATACCATGTGCAACACGAATACCACTAAATATACAACCACCTAAAAAAGTACCTTCTAAAGATCGATATCCATGTACACCACCACCACCAAAACCTGATGCTTCTCCAGCAGCGTATAGCCCTTCAATTAATTGATTATCTTGGTTAAATGCTTGTCCATCTAGGTTGGTTTGAATACCCCCTAATGTTTTTCGACTAATTAAATGAAGTTTAACAGCAATTAATTTATTATTACTTAGTAATTTATGTGGTTTTGCAGTTCTAATAAATTTATCTCCTAAAAACTTACGTGCATTATGAATAAAAGCAACTTGTGGATCTTTCGTAAATTTATTATTTATCTGTAAGTCTCTACTTTTTATTTGTGCTTTAATATGTTGATAATCTAATAAATCTTCATTTGTTAATTGATTCATTTTTGCAACCAATGATTCCAAATTATCTGCCGTAACAAAATCATCACCTTTTTCTAAAAAAGCTTTTACAGGACCAGTAACATTGCTTTTCAAACGCTCTTTTATTAAAAGTTTCACATCTTTATTTGTTATATCAGGGTTTTGCTCAGAACCTGATAAGGCGAACTCTTTTTTAATCATATCTTCAGATAGTACAAACCAAGAATAGTCATATCCCGTTTTTGTTATAGTTTCTAATGAGTGTAAAGTGTCAAAACCAGGGAAATCAGGTGCAGACATGCGATTACCTTTCGCATCTAGCCATATCGAAGAAGGTCCAGGAATAATACGAATACCATGTTTCGTCCAGATTGAAGAATGATTATGAATGCCTTCCGTATAATGCCACATACGATCTTTATTAACAATATTAACCCCCAAACTTTCTGAGAGTTCAATCATTTTACCATCTGTCGAATCTGGTACACCTTGTATCATGTAGTTAGGTGGCGTACCTAGACGCTTTGGCCAGTTCTTTTTAATCATATCTTGATTTGCACCAATACCACCAGTAGAAATAACCAAATTATCAACATCATAAGTAAACGTATCTATTATCTTACGAGAAGATGGTTCACCACGATTAACATCACTTGGTTCAAGAATATTACCCGAAATCCCTTTAATTTGATTATTATGTATATCAATATTCGTTACTTGGTGACGAGTTAAAAATCTAAATTTACCTTCTTTTTCCTTTTTCAATACATAATCAACAAATGGGTTAATTAACCCTGGTCCTGTTCCCCATGTAATGTGAAAACGAGGTACAGAATTACCATGACCGTTAGCTAATGAACCACCACGTTCTGCCCAACCCAACATTGGTGTTAACTTTATACCCATCGATTTTAAATATGCTTCTTTCTCATATGTAGCAAAATGCACATAAGCCTCTGCCCATTTTTTTGACCAAAAGTCTTCAGTTTCAAGTCTGTCAAATTGAGCAGTACCAAACCAATCATTAAGTGCAAGTTCATATGAATCCTTCACACCTAAACGTCGCTGGATTTTAGAATTCACTAAAAATAATCCCCCGAAAGACCAATAAGCCTGACCACCTATAGCTTGACGTGGCTCTTGATCTAGCATAGTTATCGTATATCCTTTTTTTAATAATTCCGTAGCTGCTACTAAACCACTCAATCCAGAACCTATGATATAAATATTTTTCTGCATTTATATACCCCCAGAAATTTTAAATTAATTGTTATAAAGTATATGCCCTAAACTTACACTATCCAAGTCAATAAAATAAAACAATTGTAAAAGCACATGTATTGATATTTATTAGTTAATATGAAAATGAAATAATACTATATTATAAATTGAAAAAAGCCTCATTCTAACATGGTTATTGTTAGGATGAGGTTTTGGATCTTGATAAATTGTATCTGCTAAATCTCCAACACTTTTATGTGATACTTCTTTCCTTTGCTTCTGTTGATTCTATAAATGAGGAAAGATATGGTCATATTTTTTCATTCCATTCACCAAATTTACCAATGACTCTCTTATGAAGCATTACCATCCTTACACTTCAAATAACTAAAATTTAATACCACTTATACTTTGATTTAGACCACTTAGATGAATTGTATAGCAATTTTAAATGAGTTCTGTTTTACTCTTAATTAAAGGAGGATACATTATGAAGGCTAAAGTTAATTACTCTGAAACAATGAATACTGATGAGTTATTGATTACTTGTCACCCCAATCATCCCAATATTGATGAAATTTTAAAATTTATTCATAACTGTGAAAAATCTAATTTTCATTCTGTAAAAGATCACAAAGGTAAAGTGATTTATTTGAAGTCCGAAGATATATATAGCTTTCGAATTGAGAATAAGATTTTAAAGGTTTATACATTAAAAGGTACTTTCACATATAACCAAAGACTATATAAAATCAAACAACACTTAAATAAAAATTTTTTACAAGTATCAAAGTCTGAAATTATTAATATTTTGTTTATCGATTATCTAAAACAAAATAAAAACGGTATTATTGAAATAATTTTCATAAATAAAGATTCTACATACTCTTCAAGACGCTTTTTAAATTCTATAAAGGAGGCATTAGAAATATGAA
The DNA here is from genome assembly GCF_022386165.1 of Mammaliicoccus sp. P-M58. NCBI lineage: Bacteria > Bacillati > Bacillota > Bacilli > Caryophanales > Staphylococcaceae > Mammaliicoccus > Mammaliicoccus sp. P-M58. Next base: position 190,035 of record NZ_JAJNJI010000002.1, on the reverse strand, counting down.
ACGTATATTAACTGGTATTACTATAGGTATTGCTTTTGGTACGATAATATCCATTATATTCTCATTATTATTTGCGAGTGGACAATATAATCCTGTAAATCCATATTCATTTATGGGAGGCATTTATTATAACAATTTTACTAATATACAAATCATGATTTTTGCAGTCTTTGTTTGGTCAGCGATTGGCGTTACTTTTAGCTTAAGCTCATTAATTTTTACTAATCTTACCTTCTCAAGATTAGTAACTACCATTCTTCATTTCATTATTATGTTATGTATCTTTTTCCCACTAGCTCTATTAGCTGGTTGGTTCCCACTAAAAGTATCATCTATTCTAATTTTTGTTATTGTTTTTATTGTTATTTACTTCATTATTTGGAGTATTCTTAACCAAAAAAACAAAAGAGAAATTGATGAAATCAATACTTCTATAAAGAAAAGAAAGGAGGGTAATTATGAATAACAAACGATCTACAGTACTACCAAGAAATAATGTCACAGTATTTTTGATTGGTGTACATATTAATAAGCCATTAAAAATCACGAAATGGTTACCTGTTCTCCTAGCGATGCCACCCATGCTGAAAGAGTTATCAATTAATAAAAATTTAGGCTGTCTATCATTTGAAACACTTTTTAAGTATAAAGGTGTTCATATTATTCAATACTGGGAATCTAACGAAAAATTATTAACGTATTCCAAAATGCCTACACATTTAAAAGCATGGAAAACATTTAGTAAATGTCTTAAAAATAATGATGCTGTAGGATTTTATCATGAAACATATAATGTGAATGCTAAAGAGTATGAAAATATATATTTAAATATACCTAACTTTGGACTATCACGAGCTTTAATTTCTGAACCTATTAATAAAAAATCTAACACAGCAAAGTTAAGATTAAACACTAAGTAAACAATAGCTGGTTTTACCAAACCTTTATATTTAACCAACTTGACGAAGTTCACTTCAGCACTTCGTCTTTATTTTTGCCACAAATAATATTTCTTTAAATCTAATATATGTGTACCATCCATTCTTCATTCTATAACACTCAACTAATAGACATTTTAGGTATATCTATCGTTGATAACTCAATTTAAAGCTTAACTAAAAAACTTTAATAGTGTTCACATCCATTTCGAAGTTAAATACAACTTAATTTCTTGTTTTATTTATTATAGGGCTCTGCTTATCAGTAAATGATGCGGTTTTTTTATGAGTATTTCTTTATTTTAAGCAAATAATGTAACCTCCGCTTTGATAGGATCATAGCTCAGTTTAAACCTTTGGATTTCAATTTCAATTTCATCGGTAAAATCTTTTCCTGGAAGAGTCTCACCTTGTATCTTTACAAGAAGTTTTGGTGTGCTGATAATATAGCCAAATAGATAGAAATTAGTAGCATAACTAAATTCACTCGGTATACTAACTAAAAGATCCCTTTTTTACGATGCACATGATTTAAATAATGCCCTTATTACAAGCTCTGCACTTTTATATCTACCAGTACTCACACGGATAATTTCTCTATTAAATAGATCAATAAATAAGCATATATAATGCGATTTATTCGTTACTTTTACATAAGTTAAATGACTTACAATAAATTCCATCGCATATTTTCTATTAAGTCTATTATCTATCAATTGTCCATCATAATTTTGCTTTTTATGTTAACATCACGCTTTGATATATAATGAAATAACCTCGTTGGTCTTCATAATCTTAATGATTTTTCTTCTTGAAACAGCTATAGATTTTTTTATAGATATTCATTTAATAACTAGTGTAATCCCTGTTTTTTGTTTATTCATTTTATCCTCCTAACTAAAAAATGACTCCTGTTGATACCAATATCAACAGGAGTCATTAATTTTTTAACGGTTTTGGTGAACCTCATCGCCTATATTTTATATTAATTTTACTGTAAAAAATTTAAAAGTCAATTTTTCGTGAAATAAATGGATAATCTATATAAAGATATAAATTATGATTTATTATATTTATCATTAAAAATAGTACCTATAGTAAACAAATTGAAAAAATAAGGAACTTATTATTTTTTGAAGAATCAATAAAAATTGGACGAATAAAATATCCAATCTTTTTATTCAGTGAAACTTTTAGATCCTTTTAAATAAATTTATTTATCACTTGCTTGATATTGTACTCTAAGGTGTATTGTTTAATTATACTTAAAGAGGAGGTAATAAGATGAGTAAATATGAATCATTAAATGGTAAAGTCGTTGTAATTGCTGGTGGTGCCAAAAATTTAGGTGCTTTGTTAAGTAAGTCTTACGCAAAAGAAGGCGCAAAAATTGTTGTACATCACCATAATGATAATAGTAAGCAACACGCTGAGGCAACATTAGCTGAAATTAAATCATTGGGTTCAGAGGGAACTTTATTTTCCGGAGATCTCACAGAAGTAAAAAATGTGGAAGCTTTATTTAAGCACGCTGAATCTACTTTTGGAAAAGTTGATATTGCAATTAACACTGTTGGTAAAGTACTCAAAAAACCTATTTCTGAAATAACTGAAGATGAGTTTGACACTATGTCAGCTATTAATGCTAAATCGGCTTATTTCTTTATACAATATGCAGAAAAACATATGAATGATAATGGAAAAATTATAACACTTGCAACATCTTTACTTGCTGCATATACGGGTTATTATTCTACTTATGCTGGTGAGAAAGCACCTATTGAACACTATACTCGTGCTGCGTCAAAAGAATTTATGGATAGAGGTATTTCTGTTAATGCAGTTGCACCTGGTCCAATGGACACACCTTTCTTCTACCCTCAAGAAAGCGATGAAGCCGTAGAGTTTCATAAATCACAAGCATTACACAATCAATTAACAGATATCAATGATATTGCACCAATTATTAAGTTTTTAACAACAGATGGTTGGTGGATTAATGGACAAACTTTATTTGCAAATGGTGGTTATACAACACGCTAAATAAGGAGGAGTATTTTATGTATTATTTTTTAGCCTCTTATAATGGGGATACTACAACTATAAGTATTATTACCAAAGAAAAAGTCATAGATGAAAAAGAAACATATATAAATGTAGATAACTATGTTGAATCTTTAGCAAAAGCAATTATTGAACTTTCTCATCAAAATAATTTATATCATAATGATATACAGGGCATTGGTTTATTGGTTTCAAATATCGGGAAAATAAATTATAAAGATATCAACAGACTAAAAAATGATTTAGAATCTACTTTTGGATTTAAAGCAATTATTGAATCAAACTATGATACATTAATCCTAAATTTAACTGCTTAAAATTTTTAAATAATTAATCAAAAAAAGTTTATAAATGTGAGGTAGCCATACAGAGCTGCCTCTTCTTGTACTAAGGAGGTAAAATAGTGAACGTAAAAAAAGCAGCTGAAAGTGTCGGTATAAGTGAGCATACCATTAGATATTATGATAAATCAGGCCTATTTCCATTTATTGAAAGAGATAACAATGGTTACCGTGATTTTAAGGTTGAAGATTTGTATTGGTTAGAATTCATAAAATGTATGCGTCAAACACATATGCCTGTTTCCAAATTAAAAGAAATAGCTGAACTTTATGATCAAGGACGCTCTACAGTTTTAGAAAGGAAAAAAATATTTATCGAACACCAAGATAATCTAATTAAACAAAAGGAACTTATCGATCAAGCTTTAAAAACTTTAGATGATAAGTTCAAATTATTAGAAAAAGAGGATGATTGTTAAATGATCAAGAAAGAAGTTAGTATGTCCGAATTGTTTTTTGATTTAGTCTTTGTGTATGTTCTATCTACTATTAATCATACTGTTGAACATATATCTTCTAATATAGTATCGTTGGAAAGCTTAGGGAAGACATTTATGTTATTCCTTGTGTTTTTTGCTATTTGGACTTACAGAACATTTTTGGTAAATCGATTTTTTAAAAAGAAATGGTATCAATACATTTTTGTATTTACAGATATGTTTCTAATATTACTACTTTCAAAGGCTATTAACAGTAATTTTCAAGAAACATTTACACCGTTTGTAGTAATAACTGCGATAATATTTATGAGTATTTTACTCCAATATGTTATTAATTTTACTTTGAATAGAGAAGCTGGAACATTAAAACTTGTTTTAACGTATACCGCAGGTCTATTCACAGCTATAATTTTTTCTATTATTTCTATATTTTTATCACCTAATATAAATTTTTGGATTTATTTTACAGGTATTTTAATATTAGCTTTTTTACCGGGTATTTTATATAAAACATCCAAAGAAAAACCTGTATACTTTACACACTTAACTGAAAGATTAAGTTTATTTATAATTTTATTGTTTGGTGAGGGTATCGTAGGGATGATTGATACAGTAGAAAGTCTAAATCTAAATATTAATGATATATTAAGTTTTATGGTTATTATCAGTTTATTTATCATTTATACATTACATTATAAATATAGTTTAACTGAGGAACTGCAAAACTCCACAGGCTTTAAAACGGCTTATTTACACCTCTTCATTATTTATTCTTTAGATTTTATTTTCATGATTATGAATAAATCATTGTCAAGTGAAGAATTATTAACAACAGAAATTGTAGGATATGTGATAGCCTTTTTAGTATTTTTATTAGCTATCCTTCTAGATACTCAATTTCACAAAAATAATGAAAATAATGAAAATATAGTTCTTATGACAGCAATTGTTCTAATAAATAGCCTTATATGCTTATTTTTAACAGAAATTATGTATATAATCATCTTAGAATTATTAATTATTTCATACATTTGTTATTTATATATTCGACCAATATCGAAAAAATATAAGACCTAATTTAGTATTTTCAGAGTAATACTAAATTAGGTCTTATCCTTAAAAAAACAATGAAATTAGCACATTAACTTGGTAAGACCGGTTTTATCAAATAATAAAAGCTTTATATCTGGTTTTTGCTTTCGTCTTTATGAAGCCAAGTATCATATATAGCAAAAAACCACATTCGATTTGTAGAGTTGTTTAGGGTTGTTTTAATATATTTATATGATTTTCCTTCACATTACCTTAAAAATTCAGGGAAATCTTGATAGCCTTCTCTAATATTCACGACATTTTCAAAGCCTTTGTTTTCTAATATACCCACTGCTATTGAACTTCTAACACCTGACTGACAATGTACGTATATTTTATCCTCTTTATTAAATGGAATATTTTCATTCAATAATTTACCATGCGGAATATTGACTGATTGATCTAAGTGCCCATTATTCCACTCTTCTTCATTACGTACGTCAAGTATATATTCTTCTTTACCAGTCATATCAACGCTATGGATGGACTGGGTTAAAATTTCTGATTTTGGTAAACGATAACCTGCTACATTATCAAAGCCAATTAATTGTAAAGTATGTGTTGCTTGATCAACGGTAGATTTATCACCAATTAAATCTATACTGTTTTCATAGTCTAAATACCAACCGATTTGGTTAATGAAGTTTTTGTTGTAAGGAATATTGATTGTACCTTCAGTATGACCGCCATGAAAGGCTTCTTTACTACGAAGATCAAAGGCTATTCTTACATTATCTAAACTAGGAAAAACGTTGTATGGTTGATACATGTTCATACCAAACTGATTAATTTTTTTCATATGTGCAAAGTGATGGGGTGGCGCTGGTTGATTTGATGTTAATGTTTCAACAAATTTAGATTCATCTGTTACATTAAATGCCCAGTTATTTATTTTTTCATAACCTAGCGTAGACATTGGTATGGCACCTAATGCTTTACCACATGGGCTGCCAGCACCGTGTCCAGGCCATATTTGAATATAATCTGGTAAATCTTTAACACCTGCTATAGATTGATACATCTGTTTTGCACCAATCTCTGTAGTACCTTCCATTTGTACTGATTTTTCTAGTAAATCAGGTCTACCGATATCACCAACAAAAATAAAGTCACCACTAAATAAACCCATTGGAACACTTGAGCCGCCACCTTCATCCGTAAGTAAGAAACTAATACTCTCCGGGGTATGACCAGGTGTATGCAAGACTTCTAATTTAATGTTACCTACTTGAATAATATCTTGATTTTTAACAAAATTTGTTTGTTCCGGCATATTTTTATAACTTAATTGATTATCACCTTCGCCAGATACATATATATTGGCGTTTAAACGTTCTGCCACATCCCGAATTCCAGAAGCAAAATCAGCGTGAATATGTGTTTCTGCAGCTTGTGTAATTTTAAAACCTTCGCTATCTGCAACTTCCATATATTTTGTTAAATCACGAACAGGATCAATTACTATTGCCTCTCCTGTACGTTGACAGGCAACTAAATAAGATGCTTGAGATAAATGATTATCGTAAAATTGTTTAAAAAACATGGTAAAACTCCTTTTTTAGTATATTTAATTAGATGAATAAATTATGATTCGCATTTTCTGTATCACCAATATAAGTACCTACGCCACCGTACTCAACTTCGTCTCTGAGCTCTTCTTTCTGAATTCCCATTACATCCATGCTCATCGTGCAAGCGATTAATTTGATACCTTGATCAATAGCTTGATTGATAAGCGATGGTAATGAATCAACATTTTTCTTTTTCATTACGTAGCACATCATTATATTACCTAAACCAAACATATTCATTTTAGATAGCTGCATACGTACAGGCGTTTTAGGCAACATTAAATCAAATATTTTTGCAATACCTTTCTTTTTAACGTTAACTGTTTGCTCTTTTTTCAATGCGTTAAGTCCCCAAAAAGTAAAGAAGATAGTTACATCTCTTCCTGCAGCTCTAGCTCCATTTGCAATAATCATTGCTGCCACTGCTTTGTCTAACTCTCCACTAAATAGTACAATTGTCGTACCTTTAGTAGTATGATTCACTTGTAAGTCTTTTGGTTTTTCTTTTTGAATGATAGCATTAATTCCATTATTACTTTCATCCAATTCAACTAATGTATGCCCTGTTTGTTTCACCCAGCTTTTAATGTCGCTAAGGAAACCAGGATCAGTCACTATAACTTCAATTTGCTCGCCTACTTCAATATTTTTCATTTCTTTACTGATGTTTACAATTGGACCTGGACATTGAAGATCACTATAGTTAAATTGTTTACGCTCTGCTTTAATTTCTACATTTGTATTTTCTTCTTGTGTATCGTGATTATTATTTTGTTCTTCATAAGCATTATAGCCACCGTCTAAATTTACAACATCATAGCCTTGTTTAGCTAAATATCCACTTGCTTTGGTGCTTCTATTACCACTTTTACAGTGAATATAATAGGTTTTGTTTTTATCTTTATTGAACGATTCAATCTTATCTACAGGATGTAATGTCGCACCATTTATGTGTGCTAGCTCATATTCTTCTTCTGTTCTTACGTCAATCAGTTGACCTTGTGCACCTAATTTTTCTAATTCTTGTTTACTGAATTTGTTGATATGCTTTTCGTTATATTGTTTCATAATATCCTCCTAATAAATACCTATAGGGGTATATTAACTGATTGTTTACAGTATGTCAAATACCCTATCGGGTATTTGACATTTTTGGTTCTATCTATTATTATGACTTTATTCAATTAAAAGTGGAGGGAATAACTATGCATTATGATAAAAAAATGATTAATCGTATTAATAGAATACAAGGTCAACTCAATGGAGTTATTAAAATGATGGAAGAAGAAAAAGATTGTAAAGATGTCATTACTCAAATCAGTGCATCAAAAAGTTCAATCCAGCGTTTGATGGGGATTATCATTAGTGAAAATTTAATAGAATGTGTAAAGGCAGCAGAGGATAATGGTGAAAATTCTGAAGAATTGATTAATGAAGCCGTTAACTTATTAGTAAAAAGTAAATAATGGATATTTCAACTGTTATTATGATGTTACTTATAGGGGTATTCGGAGGCTTTATTTCGGGTCTAGTAGGTATCGGTGGTGCTATCATTATTTATCCAGCTATTTTATTATTACCGCCACTATTTGGTGTTCCTGCATACAATGCATACATCGCTTCAGGACTTACTTCCAGTCAAGTCTTTTTCAGTACTTTAAGTGGGTCATTAAAAGCGCGAAAAAAAACAGAATTCTCTCCGCCATTAGTTATTTATATGAGTGGAGGTATGATTATAGGGAGCATGTTAGGCGCACTCCTAGCAAATTTATTTAATGCTGCATTTGTAAATGCGATATATATTATCATTGCTTTAATCGCATTAATTTTAATGTTTATTAACGTAAAACCAAATTTAAATCAGTCTTCCTTTAACAAACCATTATTAGTTACGGTTGGTCTTTTCGTTGGTATCATTTCAGGTATAGTCGGAGCAGGCGGTGCCTTTATTATCATTCCTATATTATTAGTTTTATTCAAATTACCAATGAATACGGTGGTTGCTAATAGTATAGTAATTGCTTTTATATCTTCAATTGGTGCCTTTATCATTAAACTTATACAGGGGTTTATTCCTTTTGAAGACGCTTTATTTCTAATAATAGGGAGTATTATCTTTGCTCCCTTAGGTTTGAAATTAAGTAAAAAGATCCCCAACTTCATACAAAAATGGATTATAAGTATTTTAATCATTGTTGCAATTATTCAACTTATCTTTTAAACAATGAAATTTATCAGACAGGTCCTAATATGTAAAATTATACACGTCAAATATTAGCTAATAGTATCACCAAACAAGCATTCAATAATTATGGATACCTTAAAGGGATTAGTAATGGGAAACATAAAATCAATAATAAAGAATTCGATTATTCAAAAGACCTTTGTGACGTCGTATCAAAAGACAAAAAGCTTATCATTATCTATTTAAATCTTAGTTATAAAGAACAAGAATAAAATCACTTTAAAAGTGTCACTTTTATTATCTTTATATGATTTTCAGGATTATTTATTATATGGTTCAAGTAAACATAAGTACTCTTTTTTAAAACCTCATACGTTCTGATACGGTCAAAATCCCTTTACAATGGGGCTAAAAAAACCGCATCATTTATGATACGCTTCTGCTTATCAGTTGATGATGCGGTTTTTAAGTAATAAGTTCATTAAAAAAATAATTGGCTTATTATGAACAACTAACAGAATTGATTCCAATTATACTACTTCACAATTTATATAGTAATCTTCAATAGATATGATTTTTAATTTTAAATTATTAACTACAATCACCTCATAATAATGGCTTTCTTCGCCTGTTAAATTACCTACATAGAAAGCTGGTGTTCCTTTTTTTACTTTTACCCGTAATTTGTAACCTTCTTCTCTTGATTCGTACCCTTTTATTAATGAAGTGTGTAAAATTCCAAGTTCAAACAAATCTACTCCATTTAAGTTTTTAGCATTTTTCTCCATTAATTTGTATATCCGAGGACTAACCGTTCTATAAGTAGTTATATCCTCTTTTACTTTATATTTATCAAATACCTCTAGAATTTCTTTGTGATCATTAGTACCACTTCTTAAATCTTCATTTATTTTTTCCCCACTACTAGCTAATATATATTCTTCAGTTGGTTGGCCGTTTCTACGTGTTTCAGTCTCATATTCAAGTACTCTATCTACATAACTATGTATATTTTCATGGGATAAATTACTATTGTCCCACTTTTCACCGACACGGCAAAAATAGCCTTTTTGTTTTAAATACCATTTTTTTAATCTAAACACAACTTAAAACCTCTCTAATTAATTATTATCTATAAATATTGTCCGTCGAATACTATTTCTTTAAAGAATCTACAGCTTTAAAAAACATTGATACGTTGTACTCAATATTGTTATGCTTTGTTTTTTTTCTAGGATAGTAGTAATTCTTATAATAATCAATTTTAGCTTCTAACATATTCTGTTCAATAGACAAAGTCGCGATTGATAATTCTTCTTTCAACGCATTTCCAAATCTTTCAATCTGTTCTTTTACATATCTGTACTTTTTAATGGATTCCTCTATCAGTTTAATTCTTTTTTGATTATCTGATTCTTTTTCGCATTCATCCACAATACGCCTAATAATATATAACCTAACAGTCGGTAATCTTATATCTATAAGTAAAATAATGACATATGATTGAATAAATGCGTTCAATCCTTCTTCAAATTCATGGCCAGTTTTCTTTTGTCCTTTAAATGCCTTCAAATATAATTCTATTAAATAAAATAATTCATTTAAAAAAGCCCATGCATATTCCTTTTCTAAAGCAACATAACTAATTAATTGATTAGTAAGATTATAATACTGAATCTCATTATGTAAATATTCCCAATGCTTCTCCATCTTTGTATATGATATTTTTCCTCCTAACCGTACATACTCATTTTCTTTTTTGGATCGATTATAGAGAATATTTGGCTTTGTAACCAATCTTTTTTGCGTCTTGTTTATATCTGCTAATGCTTTTGAGGTAATAGATGGGTCATAACTCAAATGTTCATCTACTTTCTTTATCGCAAGTAGTGATTTTAATTGTTCTTCATTTATAAATGGTTTAAGTTTAAATTCATTGTTTTGACTATTGATATACGTCATAGTATTTAAATTTCTATAAATTTTATTCATACTTCTAAATTCTGAGTCATCTAACAAATAATCAAAATTAGGGTTAAAGTGTTTTTGTATAAATGAAACTCTATGCATCTTTTGGTGTTCATTTAAATCGCTTAAACTTCTTAATAACAATAAGTCTTCATAAACCTCACCTGATATATCAAACTTTAGACAATCTACTAAACTGCCATACTTGTCAATAATTTCTTCTATCGTAGGTATCATATATACCCCCCTCCCTATTTTTTGTTCCGCGTCTAATTAAAATGCTTCATTTATGCTTATTATAGCAATCAACCATTGAGGTGTTAAGCATCTACAGTATTGATTGACTAATAAGACTTATTTGGAGGAACTTATGATGAAAGAAAAAGAATTTTATACACTAAAACGTGCTGTTACAAGCATCGCATTTAATTTACCTGTAGGCACCATGTTTATGTATCACGATTTGAATGTGAGGGCTAATGTTTTGTGCTCGACTGAAATTCAACAAGATGTTGGTCGTTGGTTTGCACATTTTGTAAAATATACACCTAACCTTCCATTCATTGTAGTTGGAAAAAAAGGTTCATCTTTGCTCTACCTTAAAACTGCACCAAATCCGATGAATCATCAAAATAACTGGAAAGGTGGTAACAACTAATGACTAACATCATCTTTAGTGAATATCCATACTGGCTTACTGAAGATTCATGGTATGAAGTTATACCACCGAAAGGTAAAAATGATCAGCAAAAGTCCATACGCTTATCTAGTCCAATTTTAATTAAAAACAAGTTTCTTGACCCCAAATCTGGGGTTGAGAAACTAGTTATTTCCAACGGACAAAATATTGAACGTATTGAAACATCAGATATTTTAACATCGCAAAAGTTACCTTCACTAATCATGTATGGCTTCAGCATCAATGAGAAGTACATTAAATCATTAAGCAATGCACTACAATTAATGCGCCAATCACTGCCTCTGTCATCGTTGTATACGGGTGTCGGTGTGTTAAATACTGATAAAGGTGTCGTCATTTCATTAGATGAACCATATCTTTCAAAAGAAATTACACAGTCGCAGGCGGATGAAATCATTTGTGAAACACAGTACGATCTACAACCTAAAGGCACTTTTGAAGACTGGTGGCAAATGTATCTTGATGAAGTAAAAGGAAACTTGTTACTCGAACTTGCTGTAGTGTTTGGTATTTCTTCATTAGTAACTGCGTTTTTAAAAACAAAACATGAGGTTGAATTCGCAGGTACGATTTTCTCATTTACGGGAAATTCAAGCACGGGTAAATCAACTGCAGCGGCTTTAGGAGTCTCAATAACCGGCAACCCTACTAAAGGTAGTAATACGCTGTTTAGATCATGGAATGGCACTAGAAACGCGCTTGAAGGATATCTAAGTAACAACTATGGTGTACCTATTGTATTGGACGAACTGTCATCTGCAACCTTTAAAGATACAACTGGTTTGCTCTATTCAATTGCCGAAGGTCAAGGAAGACAACGTTCTAATATACACGGAGAAGTCAAGTCACTAAAAAACTGGGGAACCTCAGTAATTAGTACTGCCGAACACAGTATTTTCAATAATAGTGCACGTAATGATGGTTTGAATGTACGTACCATTGAAATATCTGAAGCTTTTACAACTAACGCTGACAACGCAGATACTATTAAAAAAGCAACATCAGCTAATTATGGTCATATCATGCCATTAGTAGCTGAATATCTACTCAATCGTGAACAAGAAGTCATTAAATGGTTCCAAAATGAGCACCTAAGGTTCAAAACTCAACTAGAAAAGGAAACCAGCAATACAGGAATTCGGATGTTCAAACGCTATGCAACCATTACAACATCAGCACGTATATTGGAACGTGTCATTGCCACACCTGTTGATTTGAATGCTGTAAGGGACTATCTTATTAACTATCATTTAGATTCTGTTAGTGAGCGAAGCCTAGCTGATAAAGCAATTGAAGTCATTGTCCAATTTGTAGCACAAAATCGTGGTAAGTTTTCTGACGACACTAGGTTATCAACGCTTATTGAAAATTATGGAATGATTTCACTTGAAGATGATCATATCCAGGTGAAAATGATTGCCTCGGTTTTTAAAAATATGTTAAAAGAACATAATTTCCAAGATACAAATAATGTCATTGATGCACTGAGGGATAAAGATTACATCCAGTCAGACGCCAATCGTAAAACAACAAAACGTAGTGTCAAAGACAAAGAAGGCAAACCAAAAACCATCGTATTTTATCATCTTAAGCTTGATAAATCATACGCTCCTATTTTTGGTCTATCTGAAAAAAGTAAATTCAATATACCCTTATCATTTATCTCTGAACACCAACATCCAATACTACGAGACATGATTTCAAAAGCAAGAGAATGGGATAAAAACGGTGATATTGACTTTTAAAGCTTAAAATATGTTATTAAATAAATTTGCTACAACACCTATTTAAAGGTGTTGTAGCACAAATATTAAATCAATGGAGGAATTGTACTATGAATACAGTAGCACTAGCTCACGAAATTGAAGATGAAAGATTTGAATACTTAGAAAGCACACCCCTAGATACTGTGAAGGAATGCTGTAAACAAGAAGGTCGTCAAATAAGTAACACTTACACTGAGGAGTACAAGTTAATAAATGACATTTTGGAGAAAGTAATCAAACCTACGTCCATTGTTGCATATGGAGAATATGAAGATTACATTCATTTAAAAAAATTTGCTCAAAGAAGAATATCGAATTCGTTACTACTTTTGAGATGCAACTAAAGAATTGTTGTTAATACTATGAATAATGAGGTGATATACATGGACGAATTAATCATACTATTAGCCGATCTGGTTATTGAAGAAATCAATCACGCTGATGACTAATAATACCGCCCAACACCCGACTGGTGTTGGGCTTATCTATAATTTCGTTCATAAATATATATTATCTCTTTGAAAGGAGGAAATACTATGAAACGAGCCATTGGTTATTTGCGCCAAAGTACAACGAAACAACAATCACTCCCAGCTCAAAAGCAAGCAATAGAATTATTAGCTCCAAAGCACAATATTCAAAATATCCAATACATTAGTGATAAGCAATCAGGCAGAACAGATAATCGAACAGGCTATCAACAAGTCACCGAACGCATCCAACAAAGACAATGTGACGTATTATGTTGTTATCGCTTGAATCGACTTCATCGCAACTTGAAAAATGCATTAAAACTCATGAAACTCTGTCAAAAATATCATGTTCATATTCTAAGTGTTCATGATGGCTATTTTGATATGGATAAAGCGTTTGATCGCCTAAAACTCAATATATTCATGAGTCTGGCTGAACTTGAATCCGATAATATTGGAGAACAAGTCAAAAATGGACTTAGAGAAAAGGCAAAACAAGGTAAACTCATAACGACCCATGCGCCTTTCGGTTATCACTATCAAAATGGTACTTTCATCATTAATAATGATGAATCACCTACCGTCAAAGCTGTATTCAATTATTATCTTCAAGGATATGGCTACAAGAAGATTGCACAATATTTAGAAGACGATAATAAACTTATTACCCGCAAGCCTTATCAGGTACGAAATATAATTATGAACCCAAATTATTGTGGTCGTGTCATCAATCAATATGGTCAATATAACAATATGGTACCACCTATTGTTTCGGCAACGAAATATGAACATGCTCAAGCAATCCGTAATAAGAAGCAACTTCACTGTATACCTTCAGAGAATCAGCTGAAACAAAAGATCAAATGTCCTTGTTGTGACTCAACACTGACAAATATGACAATAAGAAAAAAACATACATTGCGATATTATATTTGTCCTAAAAATATGAATGAATCTCGCTTTGTCTGTTCATTCAAAGGAATAAATGCACAAAAATTAGAAGTTCAAGTCTTAGCTACATGTCAGAACTTCTTTCAAAACCAACAGCTCTATTCAAAAATTAATAATGCAATTCATCAACGCCTCAAAAAACAAAGAGTGATAGAAGCTAAAAGTACGCTAACTCAAGAACAACTGATAGATAAACTTGCCAAAGGTATGATTGATGCTGAATCATTCAGAAAACAGACTCATTTGATGAATCAAAAGCACAAAACCATATCCTCCATAAGTGATAATCAGTTACAAACATCACTACAAAAGGTTATACAGAAAAGTTTCACGTTAAACATGCTGCATCCCTATATTGATGAAATTCGCATTACAAAAAATAAAGCCCTTGTTGGGATCTATTTCAAAAATGAACCATTGAACATTGTGAACCAAACCTCGCAATCATCGATTGCTTAATCAGAAAGGATGAAAAAATCATGCAACAACTCAAACAAAAACGTGTCGGTATCTATGTTCGTGTATCAACGGAAATCCAAAGTACTGAAGGCTATAGTATCGATGGACAAATCAATCAAATTCGAGAATATTGTGATTTCAATAACTTTGTTGTTGTAGATGTATACGCGGATAGAGGTATCTCTGGAAAATCTATGAACCGACCAGAACTACAACGTTTGTTAAAAGATGCGAACGAAGGTCAGATTGATTCTGTTATGGTCTACAAAACAAACCGACTAGCACGTAACACTTCTGACTTACTCAAAATTGTTGAAGACCTTCATCGTCAAAATGTCGAATTCTTCAGCTTATCTGAGCGTATGGAAGTCAATACAAGCAGTGGTAAATTGATGCTACAAATTCTAGCGAGTTTTTCAGAATTTGAAAGAAATAATATTGTCGAAAATGTATTCATGGGTCAAACCCGACGCGCTCAAGAAGGCTATTATCAAGGCAATTTGCCGCTGGGCTATGACAAAATACCGGATAGCAAGCATGAACTCATGATAAACCAACATGAAGCGAATATTGTCAAATATATATTTGAGTCATATGCTAAAGGCCACGGATATCGTAAAATTGCGAATGCACTCAATCACAAAGGATACGTGACTAAAAAAGGAAAGCCTTTCAGTATTGGTTCAGTGACCTATATCTTATCTAATCCATTCTATGTTGGTAAAATTCAATTCGCAAAGTACAAAGATTGGAATGAAAAGCGTCGTAAAGGGCTGAATGATAAACCAATAATAGCTGAAGGTAAGCATTCCCCTATTATTATTCAAGACTTATGGGATAAAGTCCAATTACGTAAAAAACAAGTCAGTCAAAAACCTCAAGTCCACGGTAAAGGAACTAATCTATTAACAGGTATCGTTCATTGTCCACAATGTGGTGCACCAATGGCAGCTAGTAACACAACGAACACATTGAAAGATGGTACCAAGAAGCGAATACGTTATTATTCTTGCAGTAACTTCCGAAACAAAGGCTCAAAAGTATGTTCTGCGAATAGCGTTAGAGCTGATGTGATTGAGAAATACGTCATGGATCAAATACTCGAAATTGTCAAAAGTGATAAAGTCATTAACCAAGTCTTAGAACGTGTCAATCAAGAAAATAAAGTCGATATTGGTGCATTGAACCACGATATCGCTTATAAACAACAACAATACGATGAAGTCAGCGGGAAACTCCATAATTTAGTTAAAACCATTGAAGATAATCCGGACCTAACATCTGCATTGAAAGCAACTATTCATCAATATGAAACACAACTCAATGACATTACAAATCAAATGAATCAACTCAAACAGCAACAAAATCAAGAGAAACTATCTTATGATACGAAACAAATCGCTGCCCTATTACAACGAATATTTCAAAATATAGAATCAATGGATAAAGCACAACTCAAAGCATTATATCTTACAGTCATTGACCGTATTGATATTCGTAAAGACGGTAATCATAAAAAACAGTTCTACGTTACACTAAAACTCAATAATGAAATTATTAAACAACTTTTCAATAATACCCCTCTCGACGAAGTGCTCCTCAGCACTTCGTCTTTATTTTTGCCTCAAACGCTCTTTCTTCAAATCTAATATCTATGTACTGTCCTTTCGTCATTCAATAACACCCATCTAACGAATCTTTTCAACATACTAACAAGTCACAACTCAATGTGAAGCTTATATTGTATGACGAAAGAACATCCCAAAATAAAATATGAACGGGATAGCAATGGGATTTGATAAATACATGTAGGATAAGGATTACGCAAGCGTAATCCCGAAATCCCATTATTATTTATAAATAAATAATATAAAAAGAAAAAGTAAGTCGTACTGACACCACCAAATCCAAATGATATATAAATATATCGCTATATTTCCTGAGAAATGAGCGGGATAATGGGATTTCCTTGTCATATCAACAATTGTGATAATTTTCTATTGGGATATTTTCTTAATAACAATGGGATTCACAAACGAAACAAAATTTTTTTGAAGCATATATTATCTATATGGTGTATTACATGTATACATCAAAAACATTATAGGAGGTCATAACCATGACACTAGAAAAACAACTCAAAGAGTATATAACTAACTTATTCAATCTGCCAAAGGACGAAAAATGGGAATGTGAATCTATCGAGGAAGTGGCAGATAATATCCTTCCTGATCAATATATCAGACTTGGTCCGCTTACCAACAAAATCCTTCATACGTATACTTACTACTCTGACACACTTCATGAAAGGCATATATACCCCTTTATCCTCTACTATCAAAAACAACTTATTGCGATTGGTTATATTGATGAAACAAACGATATGGACTTCTTATATCTTCATAACACAGTTATGCCACTACTAGATCAAAGACACTTACTTGAAAAGGAGAATTATAATAATGAATAAATGGATACACATAGCTCAGATAAGCGTCACAGTCATTACAGAAGTTATTACAATAATGAAAGATATAGAAAAGGAGAAATGAGCATGAAACGTTATATTACACGTAGTATTGCCAATTACTTGCCAGCAATGTTGCAGCAACAGTTATGGAAACTTGTAGCGCAACGCGAAAACGAACAATTCAAGGAACTAGAAGAGATTGATTACTTTCATATATTCCAGTTCAATATGCATAATAGTCAATTATATATCAAACATAAGCAAGAACGTCCAGAGTACGTAAAAATTCATAAGGCAAATTATTCAAAAGCTATCAATATTAATAAGGTCTACATTATCCGAGAAGATGATGTAGACCTTTCTTATTACGTCATGTTGTTACCTGAAGAATATTAAATAAAGGAGTTAGATAAAATGAAATCAATCAAAAGTGTATTAGAAACTGAAGCGATATTTAGTCAGGATAAAATGCATCGTTATCTTCTCAAGAAAACTTGGGATATTGATAAAGAAGTACTTACAATTATAACGATGTATCCTCATTATGATGGTGTTATCAACGTTGACCTTACAACACAACTTATTGTCAATAAAGTAGCTGAAAAAGATGAATATGGTGGCGTTAATTTTATAAATCTTTTTTCAAATATTGATACCCCCATTAATTTAAAACATATCGAAAACAGCCATGACAAGCACACGGATATTCACATTATGAAAGCTGTCAAAGAAGCCGATAGTGTTTTATTGGCTTGGGGTTCCTACGGAAAAAAACCTCTTGTGGAAAATCGAGTGAATGAAGTATTAGACATGTTAAAACCTCACAGTAAGAAAATCAGTATATTAACAAATCCTCAAACAAATGAAATCATGCATCCATTAAATCCATACGCTAGAAAGGCATGGACAATTAAACCATTAAAGGAGACTAAATAGAATGAATCAAACATGGAAAGAAGTATACCAATATTTAATGCATCAACCACACATCGATGTTATTAAAGGCATTATCGCCTTTTCATCAAACAAAAAAAATAATTCAGAATTAGATGAGCTATATTCCATTTATATGAATGATGATTCTATCACATCCATTGTTCACCCTGACTTAATAGAAAGTATAGAGCTTATCCATAATGAGTAGAAAAAGAATAGATGTTGTCAAAGTCCAAATGGTTAAAGAAGATACACTTTGGTATTTAAAAAGACGTATTGAAGAACCAAAAGACGCTGCTGATATTATGCGTGACTTCATAGGAAATGCTGACCGAGAACACTTCATTTTAATTTGCTTGAATAGCAAAAATGAACCTACACATATTGAAACCGTCTCTATAGGAACCATTAATTTTGCGGTTATACATCCTCGAGAAATATTTAAAACAGCCATATTAAGTAACGCAACGGGTATGATTATTGGCCATAACCACCCAAGTGGAGACATATTAACCATAGTATAATAAATAATAGTAGTTAAAGTAGTTCAGGAGGAGATGTTAAAGGGAGATTTTACTTTAAATAAAAATTAACAAGGTTTATAATTTGTAGTACTTAAAGTGTTTAAAGAGGGGGGCGCGTGTGAGGGTTCAAAGGATAGAAGTGGAGAATAAGCCGTATCCATTGTATTTATTACTAGATAAAGAATACCAGCTAAATGAATGCTTCTAGTAAAAGGAAAATTATCAGTCAGAGTGAGATCAGCAAAAAAATAGCTGTAATGAATGAAGAAATGCAAGGGTTTTGGGCTAATAATAGTTGGGATATAAGAAAATGTCCACATCCTTCTGCCATAGAATTAAGTAAGAATCCTGCTTTAAGAAATCGTTGGGTTCGTTTTGAACGTGTTAAAAATCTGTGGTTAAGAACAGAATTGAAATATTTTTATTTTTACCATTTAAACAATGGAATATGGAATGCAAAAACTGTCTGGATTAGAAAAGGAACAGTAATTAATAAAATGTTGGATTTTTTAGATTTAAAGTATCCCAGCATTACTTCAATTACTGAAGTTCCTATTGATAAAGCAATGACGGAGTATAGAACATATTTGACAAAACAGGGTGTTAGAATTACCACCACTAATTATAAGATTACTGCTAATCAAGAAAAAACACCTGTAAAAGCTAATTCTTACTATGTTACTAATCTTAAACAATTTATTGAGTTTTATGAGGATTTTTATTTTGATGGAGAGGAGTGGGATAAAGACGTTTGGGATAGACGAAACTTACCTTTGCCAGATGATAAGGTTAACCCAACACAATATGAATATACAATTAACTTTAAAGGGTTTCGGAATACATATTTTAAACAGCTTGTAAAAAGATATTGTAAGTTAAGATTGAACATGGATAGCTTTTCCTATGTAAGTGATATTGCCCAAAAACTTAAAGAGTTCTTTAATTTTCTGGACATAAAGTTTAAACACGTTCAGAGAGTACACCAATTAACGAGAGTGGAAATTGAAGCATATTTAAGTGAACTAAACATGATGGGGATAAAACCTAGTACAATAACTGGGAGGATCTCTATATTGGAAGGACTATTTAGTACCCTTCATAGGCTAGAATGGGATGATGTTCCTTCCAAATTATTAATTTATCCCGAGGACTATCCGAAAATACCAAGAGCAAAACCTCGCTTTATAGACGAATTCGTTCTAGAGCAATTGAACAGTCATCTTGATAAATTACCCGAATATATAGCTACGATGACTATGATTGTTCAAGAATGTGGAATGAGGATAAGTGAATTGTGCACCTTGAAAAAAGGCTGTTTATTAGAGGACAAAGATGGAGATTACTTTTTAAAGTATTATCAATGGAAAATGAAAAAGGAGCATATAGTTCCAATATCTAAAGAGGTAGTTTTACTTATTAAAGTTCGGGAAGATAAAGTTTCAGAGGAATTTCCAGATAGTGAATACCTCTTTCCAAGAAAAGATGGATCGCCATTAAAACAAGAAACATTTAGAGGCGAATTAAATAAATTAGCTTATGAGCAAAATATAGTGGATAAATTAGGCGAGATTTATAGATTCCATGCCCATGCCTTTCGCCATTCAGTAGGAACAAGAATGATTAACAACGGGGTGCCCCAGCATATTGTTCAGAAATTTTTGGGACATGAAAGCCCAGAAATGACAAGCAGATACGCTCATATCTTTGATGAAACTCTAAAAAATGAATTTACTAAATTTCAAGAAAAACTGGTTACCAATAATGGAGATGTGCTCAATCTAGATGATGATAGTGAAGTCGATGATGTAGAGCTTCAATGGTTCAAGAAAAATATAAATGCACAAGTGCTTCCAAATGGTTATTGTAGATTGCCAGTAATAGCAGGTGGTTGTCCACATGCGAATGCATGCTTAGATTGCACTCACTTCTGTACCAGTAAGCAATTCTTACCACAGCACGAAGAACAGTTAGAGCGTACAGAAGAGTTATTAACCATAGCAAAGGATAAACAATGGCAAAGACAAATAGAGACTAATAGCCGTATTAAAGAGCGTTTAGAACAAATCATTGGAAGTTTAACGGGGTAATTATCAATGAATAAACAAGTTAGAAATACAACAGAAATTGTACGTTTGGCGAAGCAGAAATCACAAAAGACAAGAGAAAAAGTAGACAAAGCGATTTCTAAATTTTCGATTGAAGGTAAAGCTATTAATTTTAATTCAATAGCAAAGGAAGCTAATGTTTCTAAATCATGGCTTTATAAGGAACACGATATTAGGCAAAGAATCGAATCCCTTCGTGAGCGTCAAATAACATCAAATGTAGTCTCAAAACCCAAGAAAAGTTCTCGTTCGGAGGAAATCCTTATAAAAACCTTAAAAAGAAGAGTTATGGAATTAGAAAAAGAAAATAAAAAATTACAGAACCAAATTCAAAAATTATATGGAGATCTGTATAATAAAGAGTAGTTTTTATTATTAATCTGTAGACAGATTGTGAAAGGATGCACTTAAACTAACGGGGCAGTTATGTTTAAGATACTTTAAAATTTGGTTAAAATCTCCGAAAGGATTGGTTTCTAACATTAGAAACCAATCCTTTTTAATATTAATTATATATCATTCAAACAATCATTTGACTATTTGTTTATAGTGGGATATATTATAATCATCAAACAAACAGTCATTTGAATAAGGAGGGTAATTATGACAAAAGATATGTGTGAAGTTACCTATATTCATGAAGATAAGGTAAACAGGGCTAAAAAAGACCTTGCTAAACAGAATCCTATGGATGTAGCGAAAGTTTTTAAGGCTCTATCAGATGATACAAGAGTTAAAATTGCTTATGTTTTGTCTTTAGAGGGAGAGTTATGTGTTTGTGATGTAGCTAATATCATTGAATCTTCAACGGCTACGGCATCCCATCATTTAAGATTATTGAAAAATTTAGGTATAGCAAAATACCGTAAAGAAGGAAAATTAGTCTATTATTCACTAGATGATGAGCATGTTAAACAGCTTGTAGAAAAAGCTTTCTTGCATCAAAGGGAGGTTGCTAGTATTGGATAGTTCAACAAAAACATTAACAGAAGATAAACAGGTTTACCGTGTGGAGGGTTTCTCGTGTGCGAATTGTGCTGGGAAGTTTGAAAAAAATGTAAAAGAACTATCAGGGGTGCATGATGCTAAAGTCAATTTCGGAGCTTCCAAAATTGATGTCTTTGGCAGTGCAACCGTTGAAGATCTGGAAAAGGCTGGTGCTTTCGAGAATCTTAAAGTGGCACCAGAGAAGGCTAGAAGAAGGGTCGAACCAGTGGTAACAGAAGATAAAAATGTTTACCGTGTGGAGGGATTTTCTTGCGCAAACTGTGCTGGGAAGTTTGAAAAAAATGTAAAACAACTAGCTGGAGTTCAGGATGCAAAAGTGAACTTTGGCGCTTCTAAAATTGATGTATATGGAAACGCATCGGTTGAAGAGCTTGAAAAAGCAGGTGCTTTCGAGAATCTTAAGGTAATTCCTGAAAAACTGGCGAATCCATCGATACAAGCGGTCAAAGAAGACACTAAGGCTCCTAAAGAAGAGAAAATACCGTTTTATAAAAAACACAGCACATTGCTGTTTGCCACATTACTGATTGCTTTTGGTTACCTTTCTCACTTTGTAAATGGAGAAGATAACCTTGTAACGTCCATGTTATTTGTAAGTTCGATTGTAATTGGCGGATATTCACTATTTAAAGTTGGTTTTCAAAATTTGATACGCTTTGATTTCGACATGAAAACCCTGATGACCGTTGCAGTTATTGGAGCTGCCATCATTGGTGAATGGGCAGAGGCATCCATTGTTGTCATTCTCTTTGCAATCAGTGAAGCACTTGAACGTTTTTCTATGGATAGAGCAAGACAGTCCATTCGTTCATTGATGGATATTGCCCCAAAAGAAGCACTTGTTAGGCGGAATGGTCAGGAAATAATGATCCATGTGGACGATATTGCCGTGGGTGATATTATGATCGTCAAACCAGGGGAGAAAATTGCCATGGATGGGATCATTATAAATGGTGTGTCGGCTGTCAACCAGGCTGCTATAACAGGAGAATCTGTCCCTGTTGCCAAAACGGTAGATGATGAAGTATTTGCAGGCACGCTTAACGAAGAGGGACTACTTGAAGTAAAAATCACCAAATACGTAGAGGATACAACTATCTCCAAGATTATTCATCTGGTTGAGGAAGCACAAGGGGAGCGCGCTCCAGCGCAAGCATTCGTAGATAAATTTGCGAAATATTATACGCCGATCATTATGGTTATTGCGGCGCTCGTTGCAGTCGTTCCACCTTTATTCTTTGGTGGAAGTTGGGATACTTGGGTTTATCAAGGATTAGCGGTACTTGTAGTTGGATGTCCGTGTGCATTAGTTATTACTACTCCAATCTCGATTGTCTCGGCAATTGGAAATGCAGCTAAAAAAGGTGTGTTGATTAAAGGCGGTGTCTATCTAGAGGAATTAGGAGCCATTAAGGCAATCGCATTTGATAAAACAGGAACACTGACAAAAGGTGTACCAGTGGTAACAGATTTTAAAGTGTTAAATGATCAAGTGGAAGAAAAAGAGCTGTTTTCCATTATTACAGCTTTAGAATATCGATCACAACATCCACTTGCTTCAGCAATAATGAAGAAAGCAGAGCAAGATAATATTACTTATTCCGATGTTAGAGTGAAGGACTTCACTTCTATTACAGGTCGGGGCATTCAAGGGAATATAGATGGAACAACCTATTACATTGGCAGTCCAAGGCTTTTTAAAGAATTAAATGTTTCCGATTTTAGCCTTGAGTTTGAAAATAAAGTGAAAGTTTTACAAAACCAAGGGAAAACGGCCATGATTATTGGAACGGACCAAACAATCCTCGGCGTGATTGCTGTAGCAGATGAGGTCCGCGAAACAAGTAAAAATGTGATTCTAAAACTTCATCAGTTAGGAATCAAGCAAACAATTATGCTGACAGGTGATAATCAAGGTACCGCAGAAGCAATCGGTGCTCATGTAGGCGTTTCTGATATTCAGTCCGAATTGTTGCCACAGGATAAGTTGGACTATATTAAAAAAATGAAAGCCGAGCATGGTAATGTAGCTATGATTGGCGATGGCGTCAATGATGCTCCTGCACTTGCTGCATCCACTGTTGGCATTGCAATGGGCGGTGCTGGAACAGATACTGCCATCGAGACAGCTGATATTGCATTAATGGGAGATGATTTAAGTAAGCTTCCATTTGCAGTAAGACTTAGCAGGAAAACGCTAAATATCATCAAAGCGAACATCACGTTTGCCATCGGAATTAAGATAATTGCCTTACTATTGGTTATTCCAGGCTGGCTAACCCTTTGGATTGCGATTCTTTCCGATATGGGAGCCACTATTTTGGTAGCATTAAATAGTTTGCGACTGATGAGAGTGAAGGATAAATAGGTACTATATGTGTGCAATTTACGGAAGGACTTTTCATTTTGAAGAAAAGTCCTATCCCTAAAATATTTGGAGATGATAAAATGATCGCGACGATACTGACGGCTACTGCGGTATATGTAGCAACAGGAATTGATTATCTCGTCATATTAATTCTTTTGTTTTCGCAAGTAAAAAAAGGTCAGGTAAAACATATTTGGATAGGACAATATATAGGGACTGCAATTGTGATAGGAGCAAGTCTTTTAGTTGCACAGGGGGTTGTAAATTTAATTCCTCAGCAATGGGTTATCGGACTACTTGGACTTTTACCACTTTACCTAGGCGTGAAAATATGGATTAAAGGAGAAGAGGATGAAGATGAAAGTAGCATTTTATCTTTATTCTCCTCTGGAAAATTTAATCAGTTATTTTTGACGATGATTTTCATCGTATTGGCTTCCAGTGCGGATGACTTTTCCATTTATATACCGTACTTCACGACCTTAAGTATGTCTGAAATCTTTATTGTCACTATTGTCTTTCTAATTATGGTTGGAGTTTTGTGCTATGTCAGTTACCGTCTAGCTTCCTTCGATTTTATATCGGAAACAATTGAGAAATATGAACGTTGGATTGTACCAATTGTATTCATTGGGCTAGGTATTTATATATTGTTTGAAAATGGAACATTCAATGCTCTGATTTCATTTCTTCTTTGAAGTGGCGAATCCAAACCATAAAGTAAAGTATAAAGAGGTTATCCTATTGATTGGGATAACCTTTTTATATTTAACTAATTATCATTTACGTTAAACACATGTACTTAAAGTAAGAACATTGATTTAAACCATTTTTTTCATAATTTACTCTTGATAAGATCCGACACCTTCTCCAGGAGATATCAAAATAACTCAGAGAATAAAAGAGATTAGTGAAATGATGGGCATTATATTATATGACCACATAATATTTTCAGAAAATGATCATCATTCAATTATCAAAAAAATTGCACTTTCTACTGGTATATATCCTTGCATTAATTTTATAAAAAATGCCCCTACTGAAGATATAAAAGCAATTGCTATGCTATTGTTCACTACCGTATTCATTGGTAATTTAAATAATGCTAATAATACAGGAATGATGATAAATGCTCCACCTGCACCCACAATTCCCGAAATTACACCAATTCCAAATCCAACTATAATAAATAGCAAAGGTTTAGATTTCGTCTCTTGTGTAGTAGGTTTAACTTTAATAAACATCAATATTAAAGCAAGTATGGCGATTATTACATATACCGTATTTACAAAAGTAGCATTAAACAAACTAGCTAAAATTGCCCCTAACATGCTTCCAATCAACATACCCCCTCCCATATATATAACAAGTTTAGGAGAGAAAGCTGGTTGTTTTCTTGCATTTAATGATCCACTAAGTGTACTGAAAAATACTTGACTAGAGGTAAGTCCCGAAGCAATATATGCACTATACGCAGGTATACCTATTAATGGTGGCAATATAAGAATAGCTGGGTAAATAATAATTGCGCCCCCAATACCTATTAATCCAGATATAAATCCACCCAGTACGCCAATTAGCAACATAATAGTCATATTTGCTATATCCATTATTTACTTTTAACTAATAAATTAACTGCTTCATTAATTAATTCTTGAGAACTTTCATTATTTTCTTCTGCTGTTTTAACGCATTCTATTAAATTTTCACTAATTATAATCCCCATTAAACGTTGTATAGAACCTTTAGATGCACTAAGTTGCGTAATTATATCTTTGCAATCTTTTTCTTCTTCCATCATTTTTACGACACCATTTAATTGACCTTGTATTCTATTTATACGATTAATCATTTTTTTATCATAAGTCATATTCATTTCCTCCACATAAATTGATTAAGTTAATAATAATAAATTAAAACAAAATTGTCAAATACCCCTATAGGTATTTGGCAAATGATTCTATCCGTTTTATTATACCCTCATAGGTATTTATAGGAGGTAAGTATGGAACAATACAAAGAAGTACACATTAATTCATTAAACAAAGAAGAATTAGAAAAATTGGCAAAAATGGGTCAATTGATTGATGTTAGAACAAAAGAAGAATATGAATTAGGACACATTAACGGTTCAACTTTACACCCAGTAGAAGAGATTAAATCATTCAATAAGAATAGCAACAAAACGTATTATATACATTGTAAAAGCGGTAACCGAAGCACTAAAGCTTGCGATTATTTAGCCAAACAAGGTTATGATGTCGTGAATTTAAAGGGTGGATATAAAGATTATGAAGCAAAGAACTTCAATAGTGCTCCTTTAATAGAAAAAGATATTGAAATCAAAGAGAATCGTAAACAATTTGATTTTAGAGGTCTTCAGTGCCCTGGACCTATTGTTAATATCAGTAAAGAAATTAACAATATTTCAACGGGTGAGCAAATCGAGGTAACAGTTACAGATCCTGGTTTCAATAGTGATATTAAAAGTTGGGCGAAACAAACAGGGAATACCCTTGTAAATCTTACTGAAGAAGCAAATGTAATTAATGCAATTATTCAAAAAGAAAAGCCAAAAGAATTTGAAATCAATGACACTGCTACAGGTACAACAATTGTTTTATTTAGCGGTGAGTTAGATAAGGCAGTAGCAGCAATGATCATCGCAAATGGCGCTAAAGCAGCAGGTAAAGATGTAACTATTTTCTTTACTTTTTGGGGCCTCAACGCATTAAAAAAAGCGCAATCAACTCGCGTTAAAAAGAAAGGTATTTCCAAAATGTTTGACCTTATGTTACCTAAGGATCCAATACATATGCCATTATCAAAAATGAATATGTTTGGACTAGGTAATATTATGATGCGTTATGTAATGAACAAGAAAAATGTTGATTCTTTATACTCACTTATCGATCAAGCAATCGATCAAGATATAAAGTTAATTGCTTGTACCATGAGTATGGATGTTATGGGAATTTCAAAAGAAGAATTAAGAGATGAAGTCGATTATGGTGGCGTAGGTACTTATATTGGACATACTGAGCAAGCAAATCATAACTTATTTATCTAATCAATAAAATCTATTTTAAAAAGGAGTTTTTTTTTGTTTTTCAAACAATTTTATGAAGACAATTTTTCACAAGCATCTTATTTAATTGGATGTCAACGTACAGGAGAAGCAATGATTATTGACCCTATACGAGATTTAACAAAATATTTAAAAGTTGCAGATAAAGAAGGATTCACAATTACTAAAGCTGCAGAAACACATATTCATGCTGATTTTGCTTCAGGTATTAGAGATGTGGCAAATAAATTGAATGCAAGTATATACGTATCTGATGAAGGTAAAGATGAATTTAATTATAAAA
Source organism: Mammaliicoccus sp. P-M58 (assembly GCF_022386165.1). Lineage (NCBI taxonomy): Bacteria > Bacillati > Bacillota > Bacilli > Caryophanales > Staphylococcaceae > Mammaliicoccus > Mammaliicoccus sp. P-M58. Next base: position 162,305 of record NZ_JAJNJI010000002.1, on the reverse strand, counting down.
ATATGCCTAAACAAACACATTTCGTTAAGCATCAAGATATTATCTATTTAGGAAAGATTAAATTAGAAGTCTTACACACTCCAGGCCATACCCCTGAGAGTATTAGTTTTTTACTTACTGACGAAGGTGGGGGTTCCAGTATACCAATGGGATTATTTAGCGGTGACTTCATCTTTGTTGGTGATGTAGGTAGACCAGATCTATTAGAAAAAGCTGTAAATGTTGAAGGTTCTACAAAAATCGGAGCAAAACAAATGTATCAGTCCATACAATTTGCTGCAACATTACCAGACTATATTCAAATTTGGCCAGGTCATGGTGCAGGGAGTCCTTGTGGTAAAGCGCTAGGTTCATTACCTACAACTACTTTGGGTTATGAGAAAATAAACAACTGGGCTTTTAATGTTAAAGATGAAACTTCATTTATCGAAACTTTAACACTCAATCAGCCAGCTCCACCACACCATTTTTCACAAATGAAAAAAATAAATCAATTTGGTATGCAAATGTACCAACCATATAATGTTTACCCTAGTTCAAGCAATACACAAACTGCTTTTGATCTTCGAAGTAAAGAAGCATTCCATGGTGGTCATATGCATGGAACTATCAATATTCCTTTTAATAAAACTTTTATAAATCAAATTGGTTGGTATTTAGATTATGACTAAGATATTGAATTAATTGGCGATAAATCTACCGTTCAACAAGCTATTCATGCTTTACAATTAATTGGTTTTGAAAATGTAAAAAGTTACCGTTTGCCACAAACAAATATCGTCACATCATCTATTCATAGTTCTGAAATGACTGGTGAAGAACATAATGTATTAGATGTTCGTAATGATGATGAATGGCGTAAAGGTCATTTAAAACAAGCAATTCATATTCCTCACGGTAAACTTTTAAATGAAGATATACCTTTCGATAAAAATGACCTAATTTATGTACATTGTCAATCAGGTGTTAGAAGTTCAATAGCGGTAGGAATATTAGAATATAAAGGATTTACGAATATTGTTAACGTTAGAGGTGGCTATCAACATTTACCAGCATTTTTAAAATAGTTTTCTTCTGCAATAGAACTATAAAAATCCCTCAATCCGAAAATTCAATTCGGATTGAGGGATTTTTTTATAAAGACAATTACGAACTTTGATTATTCATTTGAATTAGTTTTTTATGCTTTTATATCTAAGTAAATATCATTAATCTGTAGTACTTTTTGGATAATTGCTAATGTACCACCTAGCAAAGTTGCAAATTTGACATTAGATGTTAACTTTATTTGAATTTCGTTACGTGAATATTGTTTGAACTGGTTCTTAATTGCTTCTAATATTTCAGGCATTTCATTGAACAATGGACAGTTAATGTAAATTGCATTCGGATTAAACTGGGTGTTTAAATTATGTATTAAAACAGCAATTTTATTTATAAATTGTTCCATTTCTTCAACTACGACTGGATTTTTTTCATTATAAAATTGAATTAATTTGCTAAGCGTCATCTTCTCATTTAGTTGATTACTTAAATTATGCAGTAAAGCTTCTTGTGAAAAAATATCTTCAATCTTATGAAAGATCTCCACATTATCGCTAACTTTTGAGACAAGTGTTTTTCCAATTTCACCCGCTTCCCCATTTGCACCACGATACAATTGATTATTAATAATAAGCCCAGCACCAATACCTTTATGTATACTTAAAGCAATAAGATTATTGTAGGATAAATTATGATTAAAATTACGTTCATATAACGCTGAAAGATTCGCTTCATTTTCAACTACGACTGGAACATTAGTAATTTCTTTTATTTTCTTAGCAATTGAAATTCCTTCAGTTTCATGGAATGGTAAATATGTCACATGCTGCTCATTATCCACAACTCCATGTATAGAAACAGACACACCTAATAGTCCGTTATAAGTATCAAGTTTCTCCTGAATATCAATATGTTTTTTTATTATGCTTAATATACTACTAACCTTTTCATCAGGTAAATCATAAGATTCATGCTTAATGACATTACCATCAAAATAATTGTACATCACTTCAACAGAACTATAAGTTAAATCCAAAGAAATAAAATAACCATAAAGATGATTAACCTTCAGAAGAATAGGTTTTCTACCACCACTCTTCGTGCTATCACCCTCACCAACCTCATTAACAAGAGATTTATACTTTAACTTATTCAAAATACTAGAAATCGTTGCCTTATTAATCTCAAGATTTTTAGATATTTGAGTACGCGAAATATTATGATGGTTATAAATTTCCCTTAGCACTCTTTTTTCATTATCATTTATATTTAAAATATTTTCCATAATTGCCTACCCCATAAGTTATTTTGAATTTAGTTTATAGTTTATCATGTATTTTTATACCAACTATTTTAACATAAATTAAATTAAACCTTAGAACAACTTAAAACCTCACTTAGGTTATCATCTTCGTTCTTTTATTTTTTTTATTATTTCAATAAATTACGTATTTCCAATATGACGATTTTTTATGCAAAGTCGTTGTATGTTTTTCAAATTTTTGACATTTATGCAATCTAAATAGCCAATTAGGGAATTTTTAACATTTTTTATTTGTTTGATATTATACTTAATGTATCTTAAATAGAAAGAGGGTATGCATATGGATTTCACTGGTGTTATTACAAGCATTATTGATTTAATCAAGACTTGCATTCAGGCTTTCGGTTAATTTTTTCAACTAAAAAACAGAGGAAATATTCAACGACTTGATTGTTTCCTCTGTTTTCTATGTATTGTTGTAAACACAACAATTTTATTTTTTATTCAATATATTTCTCAATTCTTCTATTTCATCTTGTGATAGATCTTCTTTTTCTACAAAGTTTAAGACAAGTGAATTGAAACCGCCTTTGTATACTTTATTGATAAAGTTTTTAGATGTTTTATATTTTATATCACTTTCTTCTACAAGAGAGTAATATTGAAAAATTTTATTGTCTTTTTTACGATCTATAAATCCCTTTTTATACAATCTCGTTATAAGTGTACGAATGGTTTTTGGACTCCAGTCCTTTTGCATTTGTATTTCTTCTATTATATTATTCGCACTTGCATATTTTTTCATCCAAATGATATTCATAACTTCCCATTCTGCAGATGATATTTCATACGTTTTATTATCCATTATATTAACTCCATTTCTTTTAAAATACGCTCAGAAATTTGTTGTGCTTTTTCGCCATTCGCATTGTCTTCGCCTTTTAAATGTGTAGCAAAATAATACGTATTATCTTTCGTTTCAACATAACCTACGAACCATCCATTTGCTTCTTTGTGATTCACGATTCCTGTTCCAGTTTTACCTACATATTTATAAGTATCTTTTTGTTTCAAAGTCATACTATTTTCAACTTTTTCAATAGCCTTATTATCAAAATGCATGTTATGTTGTTTCATATTTTTCAACAAATTAACCTGTTCTATTGCAGAAATTTTTAATGAAGATTCATTCCAATAATTTTCATTCCCTGATATTTCTTCATTACCATATTCAATTAGATCTAAATAAGATTTAACCTCATCTTGTCTTAAATGTTTGTTTAAATTTTCGTAATACCAATTTACTGAATATTTCATTGAAGAATTTAAATTTTGATCTTGGTTCCATTCTTTAAATGGATATTGATGTTTATCCCATTGTTGTTCAGTATGATTTAATGAGAGTAAATTTTGGTCGAATGCCATTAACGCTAAATAAATTTTGTAAGTAGAATTAGGTGAATATCGTTGTTTACTTTCTGGTTCATTATAAATAGAATAAGCTTGCTCCCGTTCATTATAAAGCACAAAACTTCCATCAAATCCTTTGAAATACGGAGCTAGTTGATTTAATTTTTTATATGATACATTTGTTTCATATTTGTCTTGTTGAACATGTGCAGATAGTAACGGTGCTTGTATTAAAAGCGATATACTACATACAATATACGCAACAATACGCTTGTTTCGATTAGGTTTAGGCATTGAATCATAAAGTGCAATATACTTAACACGTTCTTTAATATTTGAATTAAAACCTAGTAAATATTGTGCTGCCACATTATTTATGTGCTGAGATTTTAAAATAGAGCATTTTAATATCGATTCACCATAACGTATATGTTCATGGCGATTCAAAATTTTTAAAACGTTTCTATCACATACTTTTTCACAGTCATTGTCCATCATTGTTTTACTTATATATAGTGCAGGATTAAACCAGAATATCATTTTAAAAACAACATAAAGCTGGTTGAATATTAAGTCATGACTTTTCACATGTGATAGTTCATGTAGAATAATATATTCAATTTCTTTGTCATTCATGGTTTCGACTACGACAGTTGGTAGTACAATTTGGGATTTCACTAAACCAAATACCATCGGATTATCAATGTTTGAACTATAACTAATTGTTATATGCTTTTTGTAGAACTGCATCTTACTTTGACATACTTTAAGTCGTTCATTAAGATATGACGATTCCAATGACGAACTTTTAATAACATCAATTTGTCGGAATGCCTTAATCATATAAAATAAGCACAACAAACTACCAAATACCCATATCAAAAGAATCATATACGTTATATTTGAGGTCTCAAACTGATTAACATTAATTGCTAAGTCTTTCGTAACAGATGATTGTTGACCATCTAACATATGACTAACCGAAGAAGTCGTGTCAGATACATTTCGATTCATCATATCTTTTGAAAATGTAAAATTCGATATTTTGTAAAATGGTATTAATGGAATTAACGTGGAGACGAGCACTAATAACCAAATCTTATGTGACATAATATTTTGAGTATATTTTATATAGAGCATTCTCACTAAAAAAATTACACATATCGTGAGCAATGAACTGATTATACTTAACATTAAAAAAGATGATAACACCTTCTACACCTCCATATCACAAAAATTATAACATTATTTTGACATAAATACTACATTTGTAATATACTACAAATGTAGTCTTATATAAGGAGGATATTGATGAAAAAGATAAAAATTGTTCCACTTATTTTAATAGTTGTAGTTGTCGGGTTTGGTATATATTTTTATGCTTCAAAAGATAAAGAAATTAATAATACTATTGATGCAATTGAAGATAAAAATTTCAAACAAGTTTATAAAGATAGCAGTTATATTTCTAAAAGCGATAATGGTGAAGTAGAAATGACTGAACGTCCGATAAAAATATATAATAGTTTAGGCGTTAAAGATATAAACATTCAGGATCGTAAAATAAAAAAAGTATCTAAAAATAAAAAACGAGTAGATGCTCAATATAAAATTAAAACAAACTACGGTAACATTGATCGCAACGTTCAATTTAATTTTGTTAAAGAAGATGGTATGTGGAAGTTAGATTGGGATCATAGCGTCATTATTCCAGGAATGCAGAAAGACCAAAGCATACATATTGAAAATTTAAAATCAGAACGTGGTAAAATTTTAGACCGAAACAATGTGGAATTGGCCAATACAGGAACAGCATATGAGATAGGCATCGTTCCAAAGAATGTATCTAAAAAAGATTATAAAGCAATCGCTAAAGAACTAAGTATTTCTGAAGACTATATCAAACAACAAATGGATCAAAATTGGGTACAAGATGATACCTTCGTTCCACTTAAAACCGTTAAAAAAATGGATGAATATTTAAGTGATTTCGCAAAAAAATTTCATCTTACAACTAATGAAACAGAAAGTCGTAACTATCCTCTAGAAAAAGCGACTTCACATCTATTAGGTTATGTTGGTCCCATTAACTCTGAAGAATTAAAACAAAAAGAATATAAAGGCTATAAAGATGATGCAGTTATTGGTAAAAAGGGACTCGAAAAACTTTACGATAAAAAGCTCCAACATGAAGATGGCTATCGTGTCACAATCGTTGACGATAATAGCAATACAATCGCACATACATTAATAGAGAAAAAGAAAAAAGATGGCAAAGATATTCAACTAACTATTGATGCTAAAGTTCAAAAGAGTATTTATAACAACATGAAAAATGATTATGGCTCAGGTACTGCTATCCACCCTCAAACAGGTGAATTATTAGCACTTGTAAGCACACCTTCATATGACGTCTATCCATTTATGTATGGCATGAGTAACGAAGAATATAATAAATTAACCGAAGATAAAAAAGAACCTCTGCTCAACAAGTTCCAGATTACAACTTCACCAGGTTCAACTCAAAAAATATTAACAGCAATGATTGGGTTAAATAACAAAACATTAGACGATAAAACAAGTTATAAAATCGATGGTAAAGGTTGGCAAAAAGATAAATCTTGGGGTGGTTACAACGTTACAAGATATGAAGTGGTAAATGGTAATATCGACTTAAAACAAGCAATAGAATCATCAGATAACATTTTCTTTGCTAGAGTAGCACTCGAATTAGGCAGTAAGAAATTTGAAAAAGGCATGAAAAAACTAGGTGTTGGTGAAGATATACCAAGTGATTATCCATTTTATAATGCTCAAATTTCAAACAAAAATTTAGATAATGAAATATTATTAGCTGATTCAGGTTACGGACAAGGTGAAATACTGATTAACCCAGTACAGATCCTTTCAATCTATAGCGCATTAGAAAATAATGGCAATATTAACGCACCTCACTTATTAAAAGACACGAAAAACAAAGTTTGGAAGAAAAATATTATTTCCAAAGAAAATATCAATCTATTAACTGATGGTATGCAACAAGTCGTAAATAAAACACATAAAGAAGATATTTATAGATCTTATGCAAACTTAATTGGCAAATCCGGTACTGCAGAACTCAAAATGAAACAAGGAGAAACAGGCAGACAAATTGGGTGGTTTATATCATATGATAAAGATAATCCAAACATGATGATGGCTATTAATGTTAAAGATGTACAAGATAAAGGAATGGCTAGCTACAATGCCAAAATCTCAGGTAAAGTGTATGATGAGCTATATGAGAACGGTAATAAAAAATACGATATAGATGAATAACAAAACAGTGAAGCAATCCGTAACGATGGTTGCTTCACTGTTTTATTATGAATTATTAATAAGTGCTGTTACTTCTCCCTTAAATACAATTTCTTCATTTTCATTGTATGTTGAAAGTGACACTGTAACGAGTCCATTTTCTTTTTTTATGGATTTCTTATTTGTAATTTCAGCGATAACGTACAATGTATTACCTGGGTATACAGGTTTAATAAATTTAACGTTATTCATTTGTGTTCCTGCTACAACTTCTTCTCCGTATTTACCTTCTTCTACCCATAATTTAAATGATATTGAAAGTGTATGCATGCCAGATGCAATGATACCTTTAAATCTACTTTGTTCTGCTTTTTCTTTATCTATATGCATATATTGAGGATCAAAAGTTGTTGCAAATTGGATAATTTCTTCTTCTGTAATATGAAGGCTTTTTGTTTTGAATGTTTCTCCTACTATAAAATCATCGTATTTCATATATGTCTCTCTTTCTTATTCAAATTAATTTTTTAGTATGTAACATGTTAAAGGTAAGTCTACCGTCACTGAAACGTAAGACTCACCTCTAACTTTCTATTGAGACAAATGCACCATTTTATCTGCATTGTCTGTAAAGATACCATCAACTCCCCAATTAGCAAGTTGGTTTGCACGTGCTGGTTTGTTTACAGTCCATACGTTCAATTCATAACCCGCTTCTTTTACCATTTTTACTTTTGCTTTAGTAAGTTTGGCATCTTCAGTGTTTACTATTTTAGCATTACAGTAATCTAAAAGTGTTCTCCAGTCTTCACGAAACGAAGTTGTATGGAATATAACTGCTCTGTTATATTGTGGCATGATTTCTTCTGCAAGTTTAACAAGCACAACATTAAAGCTTGAAATGAGCACTTCTTGATTCTGATTTAAGTTTGTTAATTGTTCTTCCACTTGCTTAACCATACTTTTAGAAAGTGCTAGTCCATTCGGTCCAGTAATACCTTTTAATTCTACATTTAAATTCATATTATATTCATTTGCTATTTTTACTACATCATCGAAAGTTGGCAAATGTTCATCTTTGAATTTTTCACCAAACCAAGATCCTGCAGAAGCATCTTTAATTTCATCATAATTCAATTCAGTTATTTCCCCGGACATATTTGTAGTCCGTTCTAAATAATCATCATGAATGATAATCAGTTGTTCATCTTTTGTAATTGCAACATCTAACTCCAACCAGTTTATACCTTCTACTTCTGAAGCAGCTTTAAATGATGCAATTGTATTTTCCGGAGCTTTACTAGGTAATCCTCTATGTCCATATACAGTTAGCATATTACCTCTCCTTGCATTTTTATTTTTTTAATTAACGTAACTGTATTATCACATTAATCGCACTTTTATTTCCATTAAAAAGAGATGAATATCATAAATAAAGAAGTCGATAGATTCGTATTGATTATGGAGTTAATCTACGTCTCATCTCATTTTTAAAAAATCATTTATGTCCCAAGCTCCATTTTGTAATCAAGTCTAGTTTTTCTGTACCCCTTATCTGCAATTTTACTTAGGATTGCTTTTAACTTACCTCTTATCTGCAATTTTACTTAGGATTGCTTTTAACTTACCCCTTATCAGCAATTTTACTGAGAACTGCTTTTAACGCACCTCTTATCTGCAATTTTGCCTAGAACTGCTTTTAACGTACCTCTTATCTGCAATTTTACTGAGAACTGCTTTTAACTTACCCCTTATCAGCAATTTTGCATGGAATTGCTTTTAACGTACCTCTTATCTGCAATTTTACTTAGAACTGCTTTTAACAAACCTCTTATCTGCAATTTTACTTAGAACTGCTTTTAACGTACCTCTTATCTGTAATTTTACTGAGAACTGCTTTTAACAAACCTCTTATCTGCAATTTTACTTAGAACTGCTTTTAACAAACCTCTTATCTGCAATTTTACTTAGAATTGCTTTTACTATTCCTCTTATTAGTATAATCTCAGTAAGAATGCGTATAAAAATGAAAATTACAACCGATTTTGTAAGTGCTGACGCCTGAGGGAATAGTATGTGCGAGAGACTAATGGCTCGAGCCATACCCCTAGGCAAGCATGCACGTACAAAATCGTAAGATAAAAAAATAAGCATATCACTGTAAACTTTAAAAAATCAGTTTAGTGATATGCTTATTTATTTCGAGTTAGGATTTATGTCCCAAGCTCATCAAGCACAATCGGCCACTAGTTTATTTCTCTATCTTATATGTTCTGATATGGTCTTCTATACTGTATAAGTATACTTTTGAATATGGATCTTGTGTCAATTCACGTTCGAAATCAAATTCTTGATTATCAAATCTGTTAAAGAATGTTTCGTATTCTTCGACTGATAATTGCTCTCTAGATTCTAGCATATTTAAGTGTTTCTCTTTATCTAATGCTTTGTCATATCCTTTAACGATTGAACCACTAAAGATTTCTCCTACTGCTCCTGAACCATAACTAAATAGACATACTTTCTCTTCTGGTTGGAATGTGTGGTTCTGTAATAACGAAATTAAACTTAAGTATAATGATCCTGTATAAATGTTACCAACATCTCTATTCCATAATACGGTTCTGTTGCAAAGTTGAATTTATAGTATAATTTTAACAAAAAGGAGTCTTCTGTATGAACTATTTCAGATATAAACAATTTAACAAGGATGTTATCACTGTAGCCGTTGGCTACTATCTAAGATATACATTGAGTTATCGTGATATATCTGAAATATTAAGGGAACGTGGTGTAAACGTTCATCATTCAACGGTCTACCGTTGGGTTCAAGAATATGCCCCAATTTTGTATCAAATTTGGAAGAAAAAGCATAAAAAAGCTTATTACAAATGGCGTATTGATGAGACGTACATCAAAATAAAAGGAAAATGGAGCTATTTATATCGTGCCATTGATGCAGAGGGACATACATTAGATATTTGGTTGCGTAAGCAACGAGATAATCATTCAGCATATGCGTTTATCAAACGTCTCATTAAACAATTTGGTAAACCTCAAAAGGTAATTACAGATCAGGCACCTTCAACGAAGGTAGCAATGGCTAAAGTAATTAAAGCTTTTAAACTTAAACCTGACTGTCATTGTACATCGAAATATCTGAATAACCTCATTGAGCAAGATCACCGTCATATTAAAGTAAGAAAGACAAGGTATCAAAGTATCAATACAGCAAAGAATACTTTAAAAGGTATTGAATGTATTTACGCTCTATATAAAAAGAACCGCAGGTCTCTTCAGATCTACGGATTTTCGCCATGCCACGAAATTAGCATCATGCTAGCAAGTTAAGCGAACACTGACATGATAAATTAGTGGTTAGCTATATTTTTTTACTTTGCAACAGAACCGAAAATAATCTCTTCAATTTATTTTTATATGAATCCTGTGACTCAATGATTGTAATATCTAAAGATTTCAGTTCATCATAGACAATGTTCTTTTCAACATTTTTTATAGCAAATTGATTAAATAAATTCTCTAATTTCTCCCGTTTGATTTCACTACCATAGATTATATTATCATTGATATAGTCAATGAATAATGACAAATTATCACTCATAACAGTCCCAACCCCTTTATTTTGATAGACTAATTATCTTCATCATTGTAAAACAAATTACACCCTTTAAATTTAACTCAACTTAAATATCGACAAATTAAAAAACAATAAAATTACTTGAATATTATTCATAATATATTAACAACTTTATTATACTGCTCTTTATATATAAAATCATTAATAATTAAACAAGCCTTAAAATATTTAACTTTTTTGTGATTATTACACATTATCTTATCTGCTCTTTATCACCATAAAAATAGAAAAAACAAGATTCCTAAAGAATATAGGAATCTTGTTTCAGACTGTGGACAAACTGATTTTTTATCAGTTAGCTTATTTAGAAAGTTTTATTTAAATTACAGTTTCTATTTTTATTAGATCACAATTTTATTTTAGCTCTTGTTCAAGTAATCATTTTTCGCCAAAAACTTTATACTGAATAGCTTCTACATTAAATACTTTGTCAATGAGATCATCTACATCTTTAAATTCAGAATAATTTGCATATGGATCTATAAAATAAAATTGTGGTTCTTTACCAGAAACATTAAATATTCTTAATATTAAATATTTCTGCTTATATTCTTTCATAGCAAACATTTCATTTAGCGACATAAAAAATGGTTCCTCAATACTAGAAGATGTAGATGTTTTAATTTCAATAAATTTTTCTACAGCTTTATCTGTATTTGTTGGATCAAAAGCTACTAAATCATAGCCATGACCGTGTTGAGAGCCTGGATTATCATTTAAAATATTCCTAAACTGTTCTTTCTTATCTTCGTCTATTTTATTATCAATTAGCTCATTAAAGTAATTTAGCGCTAATTTTTCTCCAACTTTACCGGTTAATTTATTCTCTTTATTTGATTTTTCAATTTCTGAATCATTTTTAGTAGTCTTTGATACACCTTTTTTATATTTTGGAATTATTCCTTTAGGTGCTTCCACTTCCTTGAGTGTCTTATCTTTTTGTGCTGTTCTAATTTCTTCAATTTCGCTGTCTTCCTGTATTTCGTCTATGCTATTGACCAAGCTATCATAGGATGTTTTTGTAACTTTTGAAGCTAATTCATTAAATAGTTCTAAAAATTTCTTTAAATCCTCTAGCATATCTTCTTCTGTGAATCCTTCATTCAAATCATAATATTTGAATCTTATTGATCCATGAGAATATCCTGATGGATAATCATTTTTTAAATCATAAGATGAATCTTTATTTTCTGCGTAATAAAATCTTCCAGTATTAAATTCATTTGATGTAATATATTTATTGAGTTCGGAAGATAAAGTTAATGCTCTTTGTTTTGCAGCATTTTTATCCCGCGGAAACATATCACTTATCTTTGACCATCCTTGATTCAAAGATAAGTATATGCCTTCTCCTTCCGGATGAAAAAGATATACCAAATAATATCCATCCTTTGTTTCTTTTGTTATATTCTCATCATATATTGAAATCCAAGGAACTTTACTATAGTTCCCAGTAGCAACCTTCCCTACAACTGAATATTTATCTTCTTTTATATGCACTTTTAACTGCTTGGGTAACTTATCATGGACTAAAGTTTTATATAGATCACCTTTATCCCAATCAGATTTTTTAACTACATTATTGGTACGTTTCTCTTTAATTAATTTAAGGACCTGCATAAAGTTGTCTATCATTTGAAATTCCCTCCTATTATAAAATATATTATGTCTCATTTTCTTCAATATGTACTTATTTATATTTTACCGTAATTTACTATATTTAGTTGCAGAAAGAATTTTCTCAAAGCTAGAACTTTGCTTCACTATAAGTATTCAGTATAAAGAATATTTCGCTATTATTTACTTGAAATGAAAGACTGCGGAGGCTAACTATGTCAAAAATCATGAACCTCATTACTTATGATAAGCTTCCCCACGCATGATCTTAAACGCGCGATACACTTGTTCCATCAGGATGACTTTCATCATTTGGTGTGGGAAGGTCATTTTGCTGAATGATAGGGCGTAGTTGCTGCGTTGTAATACTTTTTGATGCAGTCCGTTTGATCCGCCGATGATAAATGTGATGTGTGAATTGCCTCTTGTCATGAGGTTATCGATTTCTTTACTGAGTCCTTCGCTTGTTAACATTTTTCCTTGTATTTCCAGGGTAATAACGTAACTGTCTTGTTTGATTTTAGACATGATTCTATCCGCTTCTTTTTCTTTCACAATCTCTATATCTTTATCGCTCATATTATCGGGTGCTTTTTCATCTGCTACTTCGATGAGTTCTGTCTTTGTATATGCACCTAAGCGCTTATTATATTCATCTACGGCTTGTTTCCAGTATTTCTCTTTTAGTTTACCTACCGTTATGATTGTTATCTTCATTTTTATCCACCTTTATTCATCTTGTTAAAAGTTATCCACATGTTATTAACTTATGCACAGTTTTCTTTATTATTATATCAACAATTTTACTTTTTTGTACGTTTTCTAAATATTAAGTCGTTTATTTTTATACATTTTATTATGATTTATCCACGGATTTATATACATTGTGGATAAATCCGTGGATAACTACCTATATTATTCACAGTTTGTGGACATTTGTGTGTAACTGTGGGTATATATGTGCACAAACTAAAAAGATATCCCCAACTCAATAATTGGGGATATCTTTTTTAAATGTAGTATATTGGTGTTGCTTTTTCTTTATCTGTATCACATAAAATGACTTCTTTATTTGTATCAATATCATGTTCGTTTAATACTTGTCCAACGCTCATTCTTGCTAAATCTTTCATGTTGTTGTCTTGGCTTAAGTGTGACAGATAGATACGCTTCGTACTTCCTGTTATAACATCACACATTGCATGTGCTGCATCTTCGTTAGATACGTGACCCATGTCGCTTAATATACGTTGTTTCGTCTTCCATGGATATTTGCCCATTCTTAACATATCCACATCATGATTACTTTCGAATACAAAGGCATCACTTCCGTGTATCATACCTTTCATGCGGTCTGACACGTAGCCTGTATCTGTAATCATCGTTAACTTTTTATAGTCGTGATTAAAGATATAGAACTGTGGGTCTATTGCGTCATGTGACACGCTAAATGATTCGATATCCATACCTGCTAAAGTCTTAGTTTCATATGGTTCAAAATGGAACTTTTGATCTAGTGGTATGTTTTTATCTTTAGCTTCTATCATTTGCCATGTCTTTTTGTTCGCATAGATAGGAAGTTTATACTTTCTTGCGAGTACACCTAACCCTTTTATGTGATCGATATGTTCGTGGGTTACTAAGATACCTTCTAAGTCGCTGATGTTACGGTCAATTTGTTGAAAGAGACCTTCAATTTTCTTTCCTGTTAAGCCAGCATCGACAAGTAGGCTTCCTTTATCTGATTCTATATAAGTGGCATTTCCTGTACTGCCACTTGCGAGTACGCTCATTGCGATCACAAGTGTTCATCTCCTTTAATTACTGCTTCTCTTACGATTCTTCTAAGACGGTAGATTCTGGTTTAATGGCATCGATATACAATGTCTTCGTATCTGTTTTACCGTCTTTTTCGGATTTAATTTTAACTTCCCATGACGGTACAAGTACTTGTCCGCCTATTTCTTTAACGACACTGTAGTAGCCTAACCTTACAGACTCTACTTTATCGCCTTTTTTAAGGTACGTGTTGTAATACAATGTCTCTAAAGCTGTCTTCGCATCTGCTATTTTACGTTTATTGTTGTTGTCGCCATTACCCGGTTTAAGTTTGTCTAAATACGTTTGTGTAAATGACTTAGCTCTACCATTATCCATATCTATGACGATTTGTCCTTTGTTGTTGTTAAGTATTGGTAAATCTTCATAGTTTTGTTCATAGACGACTTTGTTTTTATCTGTGTTGTTCTTTTTATATTCGTAATCTTTACCTTTAAAGGCATCTTTATTAATAAAGCTCTTAAATGACGACTGTTTACTATCTTTATCTAAATCTGCATTGACGTCTTTATTGATTTTCGTGTCTTTTTCACTTAATGAATAAACACCTTCAAGTTCATCTGAATCGAACGATTTACTACTACCTGTTATGGCTTGCATCTTCTTATCTCGATATTCTGGTAACTGCGGGATGTCTATGCCTTCTTTAGCAAAATTGACATCTGATTGTGCATTTGATTCTTGAACGATAGAATTATTTACTTTATTAAAGTATACAACGACCAATCCTATATTAATGAGAATAAACACAATGATGAAGAGTGACTTAGCATGTTTCCAATCCATTAAGAAAGCCCTCCATTCTCGTACCGTTTCCATTCACCGTCATATTTGACATACCATTTCGGTGTAAATTCAATCGTGTCTTGTAAGTTATTAATTTCGTCTTTTGGCAATGATAAATCATAGCCAATTGCTAAATTCGTAACTTTATTAAAATCAATCGAACCATTTGAAGCTAGGTTAAATCTAACTTCTTCAGATGAAGGTAATTCATCCGCTTCTTTTTTAGACGGTACGGCTACACCTGTTGTAATAAGACCACGATTGTATTCATTAATCGTATCTCTACCCCACACCGCTTCAATAGATGATAACTTATCATCATTAAACACTGGGTAATTATTTAAGAACATTTGATAGTCTATTTTACCAGACTTTCGATCTGTGCCAAATAGACGGAATTCATCTGTATAACCTGCATGTTCATTAATAAATTTAAATGAATTTGTAATCGATTTTGACATATCTTTTTGACGATTTTCATCTTCTGATAAATTCGTATAACGATATGTTTGTTTCGCTTCATTCACGGTAGAAATCCCCGTATTGTTGTTATATGTCGAAACGTTATGTTCATTACTACGCGCAATCACTGAATCACCAAGAATAACATCATTTAATTCAGATACGGATATTTTGTTAGAAACGTAACGGTAAATATTCATATTATCTGCATTCTCTGGTGCATAAATTTGATAGATTTCATTCGTAGTCGTCTCATTTGTAATCATGCCTGTATAAGGTTTCAAATCTGGTGCTGCTTCTTTATTCACCTTATCAAATTGCGTGCTTTTAATATTTGTCTGTAGTTTAACAGCCTTTTGCTTATTCTCACTTAAAAGATACACAACAGCTTCTTTCGTTGATTTCGTATCTACAAGTATTCGGTCAAAATTAATATTAGGATAATAGTCCATATTCATGCCTAATACTTGGTTTAAGTACATTTCACTCGGGATGCTATCAGGGAAGTCTAAAATCGTATATCTTTCAGATAAATCTTCAAGTTGAACAACTGACTCACTGCTTAGAATATCGACTTTCTTCACTTCTTTACTTAACAATTGGTCAGTAATCTTCTTGATATCTTTCACGTTAGAAGTCCCTTTTACGTCCGTGCCATTTCGATTAATCATTCTAAACGGCATAATCACACTATCAATAGGCTTACTAATTTTAGGTCCAATAGAAGGTGTTTCTGTATTCACATCTGTTTCTAAATCTGTCAGTTCAGGTGTAAATGTCCATACACGGTATGTCATAAACACACTGATAAGCACAAGGATTATGAGGATAGCAGATTTAATCAGTTCTCTATTACGCATCCCAATCACCAAACTCATCTTCCATGACTTCACATGGCAATGTTATATAAATGGATGTACCTTGACCTTCTTTACTGCTCGCCCATATTCTACCTTTATGTGCTTCTACGATTTCTTTAGTGATAGCTAAACCTAAACCTGTACCACCCATTTTACGTGCTCTCGCTTTATCTACTCTGTAGAAACGATCAAATATTTTATCTACTTTATTCACCGGGATACCAATACCATTATCTTTAATTTGTATTGTCATTCGGTTATATAAAGTATTTTGTTTCACATGAAACTCTACACGTTTATGAGATTCTTGTGAGTATTTAATCGCATTTGTAATAACGTTATCAAACACTTGTGTCATCTTATCTGGATCAATTTCAACGAATAAACCTTTAACAGGTATGTCTCTAATAAATGTCACGTTCTTACCTTGTGTCATTTCATGTCTGTTAATGATTTTGTTAATAAACATGTTAAAATCAATCAATTCAGAGTTCATTTGATCACTTGAACTGTCCATTTTAGAAAGTTGTAATAAGTCATTAACAAGACGAATCATACGGTCTGTTTCTTCACGTGTAACATTTAAGAATGTCGGTGCAACTTCAGGATCACGCCAAGCACCTTCTTCTAATGCTTCTATATAACTTCTCATAGATGTTAATGGCGTACGCAATTCATGTGAAACATTCGCAACGAATTCGCGACGTTCATTTTCTAAAATGTGCTGCTCTGTAACGTCATGTAATACGGCAATATAACCATTGATAAAGCCAGTATCTTGGATAATTGTACTGAAGTTAACACGTGCGATAATGCCTTCTTCACTATTAATATCAATAATGAAACTATCATTATTCTCCTGTAAGTCATCTAATGAATAATCATCATCAATATTTAGAATATCTAGTATATGTTTCGCTTCTACATCGGCACGTTCTAGACCTAACATTTTAAGCGCCATTTCATTAATAATACGTACGCGACCGCGTCTATCAGTGGCAAGGACACCATCGCTCATATGCGTGATAACCGAGTCTAGACGACGCTTTTCACTTTCAGTATTCGCTTGTGCTTCTTGTACACGTTTAGATAAGTTGTTAAATGACAGCGCAAGTTCACCGATTTCGTCATTTCCGTATATCTTAACGCGCTGCGTATAGTTACCTTTAGACATTTCTAACGTTTGGTTACGCATGTCTGATATAGGTTTCGTAATGGTTCTCGCAATAAAGAAACCGAGCACGATTGTGATCAATAATGAGATTGCTGTACCGATGATGAAGATTTGGTTAATGTTGTTTAACTGTTCGTAAACAGAATCAATATCTGACTCAACATATATATCTCCGACAACTTCACCTTCGTATTCGACAGGTTTATTTTTGATCCATACTCTATTACTATCCGATGAATCATTTTTTAATACGATTTTATCATTAGCTTTTCCTAATGATAACGCCTTTTGAACAGAGCTATCGTTTACTTTTTGATTGACGGTATTTTGATTAGTAGCTTTAGATGTCGCCACAATAATTTGATCTTGATCAATAAACTTAATCTCATCAATTTCAGTTCTATTGGCATAATCATCTAATATACTTTGTATTTCTTTTTGGAAGTTCCGATTTGGATCTTCTGAGTTGTACGTTTTCTTTATGTTGTAATTAATCTGTTTCACGTGCTGTTCAATATTTGTCTTGAAGTTACGTGTCAGTTCTTTCTCAAGACTATTTGTAAAATATAATCCAATAATTTGCATACCAATAATGATTAATAAAACATAAATAACGACAAGTTTAATGTGTAAGGACTGAAACTTCTTTAGCCAATTCATAATATCAGCCTACTCTTGTGTTTGTAGGAAATAACCCACACCTCTACGCGTCACAATATATTCTGGGTGTGATGCATCGTCTTCGATTTTTTCACGTAGACGACGTATCGTAACATCAACTGTACGTACATCTCCAAAATAATCATAACCCCATACAGTTTGGAGTAAGTGTTCACGCGTCATAACTTGTCCAATATGTTTTGCTAAATAATGAAACAATTCAAATTCACGGTGTGTCAATTCGATATCTACACCACGTTTTTTAATTGAATATGCATCAGGGTATACCGTAATATCTTTAATGACGATTTCATTTGTTTCTTCGTCTTCTGTTTGTGTTGGTTGAGAATAATGTCTACGTAAGTTTGCTTTCACACGCGCGATTAATTCACGTGTTGAAAAAGGCTTCGTCACATAATCATCTGCACCTAACTCTAACCCTAGAACTTTATCAATTTCTGAGTCTTTAGCTGTTAACATAATGATTGGCATTTCAAATTTCTTACGAACCTCTCTACATACTTCCATACCATCTCTACCAGGTAGCATAATATCTAATAATACGATGTCTGGTTCTTCTGCATATATCAAATCTACTGCGTCATTACCGTCATATGCGCAATAAACATCATAACCTTCTTTTTTTAAATTAAATTCAAGTATATCTGCAATTGGTTTTTCATCATCAACGACTACTATTTTTCTAGCCATACATTTACCTCATTTCTTTTTGAAAATAAGTATCTCTAAGCACACAATTGTGCATGATATCCTATACTATAATTTAACACTATTTGTCTATTAATTCTATTGTTTGACGTTAATCTATGATTGAACAACAAAAAAATGCTTATCGTTATTACGATAAGCATTAAAAGCGGTCCCGACGGGAATCGAACCCGCGATCTCCTGCGTGACAGGCAGGCATGTTAACCGCTACACCACGGGACCTTATGTATAAAATTGAGATGGTGACCCCTACGGGATTCGAACCCGTGTTACCGCCGTGAAAGGGCGGTGTCTTAACCGCTTGACCAAGGGGCCTCTGTTTAACACAAGATTGATTATAGCATGAATAATATACAGAAGACAAGATTTTATTTTAAATTTTTTATATAATAAATATAGAAGTACTAAAAAGGGATGATAATATGGAACAAGCACAAGTTATTAGAAAAGGACATCGTAAATTACGTAAAGGAGAAATCCTCAAACGATTCATATTTATCACCATCGGCAGTATATTAATGGGGGTAGGGTTAGAATTATTTTTAGTTCCTAACAATTTACTAGATGGTGGCATTGTCGGTATCGCAATTATTTTGAGTCATCTCACCAATTTAAAGCTTGGATTATTTATCTTTCTACTAAATATTCCGTTTTTCTTTTTAGGATACAAGCAGATTGGTAAGACATTCACGATTTCTACAATTTACGCAATTACAATATTATCTATTACAACAGCCTACTTACATCATTTTGATCCTTTTATTAAAGAAGCGTTTTTAGTAACGATCTTTGGAGGCGCAATTATTGGTTTAGGCGTAGGTCTCGTAATACGATATGGAGGATCTTTAGACGGATCTGAAATCAGTGCTATCTTAATCAGCAGTAAAGCACCATTTTCAGTAGGCGAAATCGTCATGTTGATTAACTTCTTCATATTTACAGCTGCAGGATTTGTATTCAATTGGGAATCAGCGATGTTTTCCGTTATTGCATATTTTATAGCTGCTAAGATGATTGACGTAACCGTTCAAGGATTTGATGAATCAAAAGCCGTATGGATCATCAGCGATACATATAGAGATATCGGAGAAGCCATCAATGACCGACTCGGTAGAGGTGTGACATATCTGAATGGAGAAGGCGCATATACAGGCGAAGATAAAAAAGTCGTATTCTGCGTCATCACACGATTAGAAGAATCCAAACTAAAAGATATCGTAACAGAAATAGACAATACCGCATTCCTATCAATCGGTGACGTGAGCGAAGTAAAAGGCGGACGCTTTAAGAAAAGAGAAATACATTAATAAATCACTGTAATATGCATAAGAATTTATGATTTCAAAGTATAGATAGACGTCTATGATTGCGGACAGTCTTAATTAGGGAGCCTGATTAAGTTAGTGACTAGAGCGCAGTTGGTAGACAACCTTGAAATGATAAGTTTTTATGCTTTTTTTGTTTGGGTGGATGTAGGTGGTTGAGGATGTATGGGGAGAGTCAGGTTGGGTTCGCGGATAATCTCTTGGCTTTATTCAGTACTTAAGCCATGACTTGGACGATCTCTTTGCTTTATTCATCAGTTAAGATAAGACTTTCCCAATCTCGTGAGTTTATTACACCTTTAACTCACATCTTCACCCTATCTCGTCCACTTTTCCAAATCCACTCACACCTTACAACACCTTTTCCCAATATGAAAAAACCAGCAGATACGCTACATATCTGCTGGTTTCTCTTTATTTATTAATCCCATAAGTTTTCTAATAGGTTTGTTTGGTTTCTATCTGGTCCTACTGAGAAGATAGAAATTTTAACGTTACATAATTCAGAGATGCGTTCTAAATAACGGCGTGCGTTATCTGGTAATTCTTCTAGTGAACGGCATCCTGTGATGTCTTCTTCCCAACCTGGTAGTTCTTCAAAGATTGGTTTACAACGTTCTAATTCGTTTAAGTTTGCTGGATATTCAGTGATTTCAACACCATCAATTTCGTATGCTGTACAGATTTTAACTGTTTTTAATCCTGTTAATACGTCAATTGAGTTGATTGATAAATCTGTAATACCACTTACACGGCGTGAGTGACGTAGAACTACTGAGTCAAACCAACCTACACGACGTGGTCTTCCAGTTGTTGTACCGTATTCACGACCTACTTCACGGATATGGTGACCATCTTCATCAAATAATTCTGTTGGGAATGGACCGTCTCCTACACGAGATGTATAAGCTTTACATACACCAATTACTTTAGATACGTATGTTGGACCAACACCGCCACCTACTGTAACGTTACCTGCAATTGGATTACTTGAAGTAACGAATGGATATGTACCGTGGTCGATATCTAACATCACGCCTTGAGCACCTTCGAATAATACTTTTTCATTGTTTACGAAAGCATCATCTAATAATTTAGCTGTGTCTGTTACATAATCTTTCAAACGTTGTCCTGCTGCATAGTAAGTTTCAAAAATTTCTTCAAAAGTGAAACCTTCAGCGTTAAACATTTTTTCGAATAATTCATTTTTATATTCAAGATTTTCTTTTAAGCGCTTTTCAAAAGTTTCTTTATCTAATAAATCAGCCATACGGATACCGATACGTTGTGCTTTATCTACATAAGCTGGACCAATACCTTTTTTAGTTGTTCCAATTTTGTTGTCACCGCGTTTTTCTTCTTCTAATTCATCTTGTTTAAGATGGTATGGTAAGATGACTTGCGCACGGTTTGAAATTCTTAAATTGTCTGTTGCAACTCCGCGCTCATTTAAAGCATCTAATTCTTTCAATAAAGCTACTGGATCAACAACTACACCGTTACCGATAACACTCGATTTCTCTTGATAGAAAATACCTGATGGTACTAAATGCAATTTGTAAGTTTCTCCATCAAATTTAATTGTGTGACCTGCATTGTTACCACCTGAAAAACGTGCAATAACGTTTGCATCCTCTGCTAAGAAATCTGTAATTTTACCTTTACCTTCGTCTCCCCATTGCGTCCCAACGACTACGATTGATGACATGTGAGCACCTCCGCTTTTTCTCATTAACCATTAAGTATTCTATCAGTACTATCCTTAAATTGCAAACTAAAAACGAACATTGATTACGAGTGTTAAATTACAATTCTTATTCATGTTGGAATTGCTAAAAAACACCTTAACCACAGTATTTAAAAGGATTATAATCGTTTTATTCATTTTCAAAAACACAAACTTAAGCACATAAGTGTTACTTTACACAAAACAAAAGACGTACATTTTTTCATATTTTACAATAAATGTACGTCTTTTAACTTAAAAACTTTTTTTATCCAAATTCCATTCCAGCATGTTGATAGTCAATATCGGTGAATTTGTTATATTGTTTCATGAAGTGTAGTTTAACGGTTCCTGTTGGGCCGTTACGTTGTTTAGCGATAATGATTTCAATTTCACCATTCTCGTCTTGTGCACCCGCATCAACCGCTTCTCCGTCTTCATCTTCGCCACCTCTTGAATAATAATCATCTCTATATAAGAAAGCAACAATATCAGCATCTTGCTCAATCGAACCAGATTCACGAATATCACTCATCATTGGTCTCTTATCTTGTCGTTGTTCAACACCACGAGATAACTGACTTAACGCAATAACAGGACATTCTAATTCTCTTGCGATTGCTTTAAGCATACGAGAAATTTCTGATACTTCTTGTTGTCTATTATCTGAGCTACGAGAACCACTACCTTGAATTAATTGTAAGTAGTCAATCATGATCATATCTAATCCATGTTCTTGTTTGAGCCTACGACATTTAGCACGAATATCCGTAATTCGGATGCCTGGTGTATCATCGATAAATATTTTCGTTCTTGATAGTTTACCTACTGCAACTGTAAACCTGCTCCAGTCTTCCTCGGTCATTGAACCTGTACGCAATCTATTTGAATCGACATTTCCCGTACTACATATCATACGTGTAGCAAGTTGATCGGCACCCATCTCTAAAGAGAAAATACCGACTGAATACAAGTCTTGGTGCGTTGCAACTTGTTGTGCGATATTTAATGCGAAGGCAGTCTTACCTACTGATGGACGTGCCGCAATAATGATTAAATCATTTCGGTTAAATCCTGCTGTCATTTGGTCTAAATCTCGATAACCAGTTGGTATACCTGGTGTTTGTCCATTATTTTGATCGAGCTGTTCAGCATTATCAAACACAATACTTAATACATCTTTAATATCTTTGAAGCCTTCCGTACCTCTTGAAGCAGAAATCTCTAAAATTCTCTTTTCTGCATCTCCTAACAATGATTCTAAATCAAGCTCAGGATTATACCCATCTTCAGCAATACTATCCGCCACACGAATGAGTTGGCGTTTCACTGCATGTTTAAACACAATATCTATGTAGAAATGTATGTTTCTTGTTGTTGGGACATTATTTGCTAATTCTGCTAAATAAGCTGGACCGCCCGCTTCTTCTAATAAAGATTCTGCTGCTAACTGGTCCATCAATGTAACAGAGTCAATTTCTTTATTCTGTTCATTTAGCATTAACATTGCTCTAAATATGTGTTGATGATTTGCACGATAGAAAGCTTCAGGTATTAATGTTTCACCTGTTGAGTTAATCAGTTCAGGATCAATCAAGATTGCACCGATAACAGATTGTTCAGCCTCTATACTATGGGGCATTTGTTTTGGATTCATCATATTATCCATACCATCCATACTGATTACTCCTTTCCATTTTTTAATAATTTTTATTATAACGCATTAAAATAGGTCGGTAAATCAAATACCGACCATTTTATTGATGCCTTTATTCTTCAACAACATGTACTTTTAATGTGCCAGAAACTTTGTTGTGTAGTTTAATTGGTACATTTGTATAACCTAAACTGTGAATACCATTTGGTAAGTCCATTTTACGTTTATCAACTTTGATTTGGTGTTGTTTATCTAATGCTTGCGTAATTTGTTTCGTACTTACTGATCCAAATAATTTACCGCCTTCACCTGTTTTAGCCGGAATTTTAACTTCTAATTCTTTAAGTTTTTCCGCAAGTGCTTTAGCATCTTCTATTTCTTGTTGTTTGATTTCTTCTTGACGTTTGTTTTGTTGTTCTAATTGTTTTAGGTTTCCAGGTGTCGCTTCTACAGCATAATTATTTTTAATTAAATAGTTTTGGCCATATCCTACTGGTACGTCTTTCACTTCACCTTTTTTACCTTTACCTTTAACATCTTGTGTGAAAATAACTTTCATTATTCTTCCACTCCTTTTTCATCTGATTCAACAACCTGAATTAATGACTCGATTGCTTTTTCTACTGTTGTATTTTTAATTTGTGTTGCAGCATTGGATAAGTGCCCGCCTCCACCAAGCGCTTCCATCGTTAATTGTACGTTAACTTCTCCTAACGAACGGGCAGAAATACCAATTGTATCTTCTGACCTTCTTGCTACTACATAAGATGCTTCTACACCTTCTAAGCCAAGCAACTCATCTGCTGCTTGTGCAACTGTAACGGGGTGATACGTTTCATGATCTTCACCATGCGCAATTGCGACACCACCGTGGAATAATTTAACCGTCTTAATTAAGTCTGAACGTTTAATATACGTATCGATATCGTCTTTTAAGAAGTGCTGGCAAAGAATGGTATCTGCACCATGACTTCTTAAAAAGCTCGCAGCATCAAATGTTCTTGATCCTGTTCTTAATGTGAAGTTACGTGTATCCACAATAATACCGGCTAACATAATCGTTGATTCGATTCTCGTTAAACGATGTTCCGTTGGTTGATATTCTAACAACTCTGTAACAAGCTCAGCTGTCGAACTTGCATAAGGTTCCATATACACAAGTAATGGACTTGAGATAATACTTTCGCCTCGACGATGATGGTCAATGACGACTTTTCTGTTTGCTTTATTAAGCAAGTTCTCATCGATTACAAGTTCAGGTTTATGTGTATCTACGACAACGAGTGTTGTACGTGGTGTCATTTCATGCCATGCTTCTTCTGATGTAATAAATCTTTCTTTCAAATCAGGCTTCTCGTCTATTTCAGCCATCACACGTTCTAATGTACTATCAATATCCGAATCGTTTAATACAATATATGATTCGAGATTGTTCATTTTCGCAATACGAGATACACCGATTGCTGCGCCGATTGCATCCATATCTGGTGATTTATGGCCCATAATGATTACTTTGTCGCCTTCAATTAAAATATCTCGTAACGCATGGGATATCACACGTGCACGTACTCTCGTTCTTTTTTCCATCGGGTCAGTCTTACCACCGTAGAATCTCACGTTACCATTACTATTTTTAATGGCTACTTGGTCACCACCACGGCCGAGTGCTAAGTCTAAACTTGATTGTGATAGTTCACCTAACTCAATTAAGTTCTCACTACCTTCACCAATACCGATACTCAGTGTTAATTGATGACCGATGTCTCTAGTCTTATCTCTTAAATCATCTAATAAGTTGAACTTCAACGTTTCGATATCTTCTAATATACTCTTGTTTAATAACGCTATAAATTGATCAGCACTATAACGTTTAATAAACAATTGATAACGTGATGACCAGTCATCTATAACACTTGTAATCAGACTATTAATTTCTGAACGTTGAGAGTCATTCATGTTCTGTGTAATTTCATCAAAGTTATCTAAGAAAATAGTTGCTATGATTGGTTTTTCATTTTCATATAATTCATATACACGGGAAGATTCAGTAATATCAAACAAATAGATAGACTGTTCATCTTCAGTATAAGTGACTTTATATTTGTATGATCCTTCTTCAATCTCTACTTCTGAAGTATTTTCTAATCTTTTTAAGATATTCGGAAATACTTCGTTAATTGGTTCGTCTAAAACGTCTCGTTCTAATCGTTTATTAACAAAATTATTAATCCATTCGATATGATTATTTTTGTCTAATAATATGACGCCTATTGGTAAGTCACTGACTGCACTTGTTTTACTTTTCGTAATTCTACCGGCTAAACTCCCAATATATAAATCTAATTTCAAAAAGCTCTGTCTAACAAAAAATATGCTTACTGCAATTAGAATTATCGTAGCAACCGTCGAAATAATCGCCCAAAATATTGAATTAAAAAAACTGAATACGACTAGCACCAAAGCTAATATCATCATAATAATGTACGGAAATATTAGGGCTTTTTTAACAGATTGACGGTTCATAAACTCACCTCAATTTACTTTTTTATACGTTGTTTCAAGTTAAACCAAATGTCCATTAATCCGAATAAGTACGCAAACGGTTTAAATATAAATGCCAATACAAAGATGATGACACCTACTATAATTGGTAATTTTTTAACTTTTACAAATAAATGGAACAACGATAATGCTTGTATAAATATAACCCATTCTAACACAAATTGTAAGTTAGTGACTATGCCATACGCCACTACATTATCTTTCGTGACAAACAAACTCACAAGTACTGTAATCACAAAAACGAATGCAACGCTTCTGTTGATTTGCCACATAAATAATGGTCTGAACACAGGTGTTGCGACTTTGAATTTTCTTAAAATCGGAAACGTCACAACTAAATTCACAAGCACTAATAAGAATACCCATAATACTATATACCCAGGAATGCTCGCTTGTAATATTTCTAATGAAACTTGTAAAGATTCTTCAATTTCAGTTGTTATATTACCACCCATTTGAAAATACGACACTAATACATCATGGTACTGATTAAAGAACTTGCTCGTTAAAGGTAAGTTTCCCGTAATTTGTAAAATTAACACACTACCTATCGTTAAAATACTCATAAATGTTGTCACTAAGTACAACATACGTTCTTTAGATGTACGCTCAATAAGTAACTGCCCAATAAATACACTCATAAAAATAACAAGTGTCATGGCAGTTAATAAGAATACATGATTAAATAACACAGTTGCACATAACGTTATGACAACCGTCACAAAAAAGGACGGTTTAGAGCGATACCAAAGAATCGTTCCTGGTATCGTAATAAATGGTATGATCAATATTGCTAATAATGGTACAAAGTTTATAATAGCTGCACTTAGAACTAGTATAAGTGTTGCTATGATTGTCGCTTTTATATCGACTTTAAAAGACAAATTTTTCACTTCCCAATCTAAATTAAACATCTTTCTCTATTTTACAGATTTTTATCCTTTAAAACAATGTAGGTGACTTTTAAGTTGATATCAGCGTGCTTTAAATTTATATAATTTTAAGAAATGATAAACGTTAGGTGCCCAATCTCCAAAATTCAATAAAAACCCATCATGGCCCACGTTGTCTGGCACATAGAAATGTCTATGATACTTAAAGAATCGACCTAAAGCTCTCACTTGGTCATCTGGATATAATAAATCATCCGCAAATCCTAATGTTAATACTTTCGTTTCTAGTTGAAGTAGACGTTCCTCAACATCATCTCGTCCTCTAAATATGTCGTGACTGTCTAAAACATCTAACAATGTTAAATAGCAGTCTTTGTTAAATACTTCTTTAAATTTATTGCCTTGATATTTTTGGTAGCTTACAACATCATCTGCAGAAAATCTTGATTCGTAATCTTTACTTGAACGATACGTTAAAAAGCCAAGTTGTCTTGCGATGCTTAAACCATCTTGTCCGTTCATATGAATGACTTGTCTTGCAATCTCATTAAACGCTCTACTATATGATGAAGTCTTCTCTGTAGCAGCTAATATGACTGCTTTTTTCACTTCAATCGAACCGTCATAAAGCATTTCTAACGTTTGCATACCACCTAAGGATCCACCAATTAATACATCAATTTTTTCATAGCCAAATTGTTTCAATCCTAATATGTTTGCTTTCGCAACATCTCTCATCGTCAAATGTTCCGGGAAATTTGGAGTATTCAATCTTGAACTTGATCCATAAGGACTGCCAATTACATTAAATGTTATAAATTGATAATCATTAATTGAAAGGTAACCGCCATCTATAATTTCACGCCACCAACCTGCATGCTCATCATCACCATATGTTAAATGGTTGCCTGTTAGCGCATGACAAACTACAACGAGTGGCTGGCCTTTATAACCCACATACTCATATTGAAGTTTCAAGTTATCAATCACTTCACCAGATTCTGTTTCAAAATGTCCAAGATCTACTACGCCTGTTTCTCGAGAAATAATCACATTAAAACCCCCTCTTATTTAAATTGAAAGACTTCTTACTCGTCAAAGAAGTAAGAAGTCCTCATCATCCTTATTATGCGAGTATACTCGTTGGTAGTAGCACCGTATCTGTTATGACCGGTTGCTGAAGTGTCGTCGGGCCAATTCCCTCAACTTCTCTGAATAAGCTTTGCTATATAATTTATATTAAGAATACTAGAAATGAGCATTTCTTTCAATAAGTTAACGAATGAAATTAAAAGACTAATCTCACAATCGCCATAATAAACATACCGGCTATAACTGTAATCGTTAAACTTCTAAATATGAGTGCTATTAGAATCGTTGGTATCGCGACTATAATACTCTCAAAATTTAAAGTAAACCCCGCATTGCCTTCTTGATTTAACATGCCTTCTAGTATTAATGCCGTAAAGAGACATACTGGCACATATTGTAACCACTTGATC
Organism: Mammaliicoccus sp. P-M58; assembly: GCF_022386165.1. Lineage (NCBI taxonomy): Bacteria > Bacillati > Bacillota > Bacilli > Caryophanales > Staphylococcaceae > Mammaliicoccus > Mammaliicoccus sp. P-M58. The sequence continues at coordinate 133,840 of NZ_JAJNJI010000002.1, read as the reverse complement.
ACACTTTCAGGTAAGTCTGCTTTTGATAACAATACAAATGGAGAAACACGGATAATCCAAGTTAAAACAAAACAACTTAAAGTAATTAAAATTAAATACATCGATATACTCATTTATCAAACACCACCCCTACGACAGAAGCAATAATTGTCGACACAATAATGGATAAATAAGTTGGCATAAATAATGTCAGAATAAGCATGCATACAATCGTTAATAATATTAAATAAAGATATACTAAGACTTTGCTTTTATGTATCGTTTCAAACTGAGCAATTAATAAAAATATAAACATCGCTGTTAAAGCATAATCGAGGCCAAACATTTCAGGTTTAGGTATTAAGTTACCGACTAAACCGCCAATAATAGATGTGACAATCCATAATAAATAAGCTGAAATATTTAAACCATGCATCCAAGTCGCATTGAGCGATTTCTCTTTCGCATATTTCGTAATCGCAACACCGAATGACTCATCCGTTACAAGTGTGCCTATTCCTATATTCGACCAAAAACCATTTCCTTTAAATGCTGGGACTAAAGCCAAACTTTGAAGAAACATTCTTGAGTTAACAAAAAATACCGTCAATAGAATTGCTGAAATAGGGGAGTGGATGGCGACCAACGCACATATAATAAATTGAGCAGCACCCGCATAGACAAAAATAGACAACAATGCAATTTCCAAAATAGATAAACCAGATGAAATACCGACGATACCAAAAGCTAATGCAACACTAAAGTATCCAAGCATAGTTGGTATACAATCTTTAACACCTTGAAGAAACAAACCTTTATTCGTAATACTCGTACTTGTCACAACGATGCCTCCAATCTACAGTTAAAGGTAAGTCTAACGTTTGTCTAACCTCAATCTTACTTACCTCTAAAGAATTTTAATATGTATTAGTTTTATCATACCTATATTACTTTATCAATAACACTTGATTAAATATTCGGAAAATAATTAATCAATTTGATACTGGATTAATCATTTAGGCTTAGATGGCCATAGATGATTAAGTCTTCGTGCGTTATGCCCTTATTTTGTATCTTAGCGCACGATATCTCCCAGTCTTCGTGCGTTATACCCTGATTTTGTACCTTAGCGCACGATATCACTCAGTCTTCGTGCGTTATACCCTGATTTTATACCTTAGCGCACGATATCTCCCAGTCTTCGTGCGTTATACCCTGATTTTGTACCTTAGCGCACGATATCTCCCAGTCTTCGTGCACTTATACCCTTATCTCAAACCATATAAAAAACAGCAGAAATTCAATTAAATGAATTTCTACTGTTTGATTATCTATATAAATTATTCACTTAAACCGAATTCTGCACTTGCTTCGAATTTAACATCTCTACCGATCATCACGCCACCAGTTTCTAATGCTTGGTTAAATGATACGCCGTATTTTTCACGGTCGATTTTACCAGTTACTGCGAAACCTGTTACTGTTTCACCATTTAATGGGTTTTTACTTACGCCGTTGAAATCAACGTCAAATGTTTCTTCGTGTGTTACGCCAGCGATTGTTAAATCACCTGTAATTGAATCTTCACTGATTGATTTTGATTCAAATGTAATATTTGGATTTTCATCTGCACTAAAGAAGTCAGCTGATTTTAAGTGAGCGTCACGGTCAGCGTTTTTAGTGTTGATTGAATCTGCTTTTATTGTAACTGTTGCTTTTAATGTAGAAAGGTCATTAATATCTCCTGATACTTCTACGTTATAATCATCAAAAGTACCTTTAACGCGAGATACCATTAAATGTTTTACTGTAAATTCTAAACTACTGTGTGCTTTGTCGAAATTAAAATTAGTCATCTGTCAAAACTCCCTTTATTTATTTATTTATTTTGTATACTTAGTATATCAAATATAAAAAGTATATTCAAGCATTAAATCAAAAAAAGAGTAACCAATATATGATTACCCTTTTTGTGAGATTTAACTCACTTATAATTCAATTGTTTTTAAGCCGCCCATAAATGGTACTAATACTTCAGGTACAGTGATTGTACCGTCTTCATTTTGGTAGTTTTCAACGATTGCAGCAAATGTACGACCTACTGCTAATCCACTTCCGTTTAGTGTGTGTACGTATTCTGGTTTCGCATCTTTGCTTCGTTTAAATCTTATATTTGCTCTTCGTGCTTGGAAATCTGTCATATTTGAACATGAACTGATTTCTTTATAATCGTTGTAACTTGGTAGCCATACTTCTATATCATATGTTTTAGAACTTCCAAATCCAATATCCCCTGTACATAAGTTCACAGTTCTGTATGGTAATTCTAAAGCTTGTAAAATATTTTCAGCGTGTTGAGTTAATTCTTCTAGTGCTTTAAATGAATCTTCAGGTCTTTCATATCTCACCATTTCAACTTTATTAAATTGGTGTAATCTAATTAAACCTCTTGTATCTCTACCTGCTGATCCAGCTTCACTTCTGAAACATGCAGATTGCCCTGTAAATTTAATTGGGAATTGTTCATCTTGTAACACTTCATCACGGTAGAAGTTTGTTAAAGGTACTTCAGCAGTTGGAATTGTATATAATCCTTCTTTTTCTACTTTAAATAAATCTTCTTCAAATTTAGGCAATTGGCTAGTACCAAACATAGAATCTGCGTTTACAAGTTGAGGCACCATCATTTCAGTATAACCATGTTGCGTTGTATGCATTGTTACCATGAAGTTCATAAGTGCTCTTTCAAGTTGTGCACCTTGACCTGTTAAGAATACGAAGCGTGCACCTGATACTTTAGCAGCTCTTTCAAAGTCTGCCATCTTAAGATTTTCAACTAAATCCCAGTGCGCTTTAGATTCAAAATCAAATTGACGTGGTGTACCCCATTTACGTACTTCTACATTATCATCTTCATCTTTACCGACTGGTGTTTCATCACTAATTAAATTAGGAATTCTTACTAATCTGTACGTAACATCTTCATTTAATTGATTTAAATTTTGGTCGATTTCTTTAATTTGATCGCCAACTTGACGCATTTCTAAAATAACATCGTCTGCATTTTCTTTATTGCGTTTCTTCTGCGCAATTTCACCGCTTACTTTATTACGACGTGATTTAAGTTCTTCTGTTTGAGCAATGAGTTCACGGCGTTTTTTGTCTAATTCTAAAATTTCATCGATGACCTTTGGATCGTCACCTCTTTTGGCTACTTTATCTTTAACAAATTCCGGTTCAGACCTAATTAATCTTATGTCTAACATAATATTTCCTCCCTCTTATACTATAATTGTTTAAGAAAAAAGCACCACGTTCCTCGTTGTTACACAAGGGACGTGGTGCTTACGCGTTGCCACCCTATTTAACAGTTATTAAAAACTGCACTCTAAGTCATATAACGGTTTCTACCGATTGTTCTTCTTAAAAGGATAGATTCGTTTAAGTTTCATGACTTGTTTACACCAACCACAAGCTCTCTATACATGTACGCTTAAATTACTTATTCCTAAACAATATAGTTATTAAATTAACATAAATATATCAAATTGATATCATATTTTCAAGCTATACTTATGATTCAGTCAAGAGACCTGTGTTTTCATAGACTTTTTTGCCGTTAATGATGACTGTTTCGGCATGATTTACACCGTAATGATATGGTAAATATTCATGGTTTGGAATATCCCATACAACTACATCAGCTTGATCACCAACTTCAAGAGTACCTGCTTCTGCATCAATTGCTTTAGCTGCATTAACTGTAACAGCATTCCAAATTTCATTAGGCGTAAGCTTAAGCTTTAATGCCGCAATGCTCATTACAAGTTGAAGATTGTCCGTAACACAGCTACCTGGATTGAAGTCTGTCGCAATTGCAACAGCACCATTATGATTAATCATACCTCTTGCATCTGCATATTGATCTTTACCTAAATAGAACGTTGTGCCTGGCAATAATACAGCTACAGTGTCACTGTCTTTTAACGCTGCCTTATCTTCTTCACTAGAAGCTACGAGATGGTCTGCAGATATTGCACCTTCATCTATCGCTAACCCTAGTCCACCAAGTGGATCGATTTCATCAGCATGAATTTTAACTTTTAAACCTTTATCTTTTGCTGCTTGCATATAACGTCTTGATTCATCAATTGTGAACACACCTGTTTCACAGAAGATATCCGCGAAGTCAGCTTTATCTTTCACATCATCTAATAAATCAATCATTTCTTGTAAGAATGTTGCATTGTCTTTCGCATCTTTAGGCACTGCGTGTGGTCCTAAAAATGTATGTTTCATTCGAATCGGTAAGTCTTGCGCTAATTGATGTGCCACATTTAATTGTTTTAATTCAGTTGCTTTATCTAAACCGTAACCACTTTTAGCTTCTACAGTTGTCGTACCGAATTGAATCATTCTAATAATTTCTTTTTTAGATTTTTCGTATAGTGTTTCTTCACTTGATTCACGAGTCGCTTCAACCGTACTTAAAATACCGCCACCTTGTTTCAAGATATCAAGATAACTTACCCCTTGTTGTTTAAGTGCCATTTCATGTTCTCTAGATCCACCAAACACTAAGTGTGTATGTGCGTCTACTAAGCCTGGTGATACGACTTTATGAGTGGCATCAATGACTTCTTTAGCTTCAAATTCTTCAGTATGATCACCTGCATAAACGACTTTACCTTCATTTATAACAACTGTGCCATTCTTGATAATATTTAATTCATTTAAAGCTTTCCCTTTAAGAGGTCCGTCAGTCTTCTTCGGTAAAATTAATTCGCCTATATTTTGGATTATGATATCATTCATGGTTATCTTTCTCCTTTAACATTGGAATATCTACGTTTCTTTCTTTTGCAGTATCAATTGCAATGTCATACCCTGCATCAGCATGTCTTGCTACTCCCATACCTGGGTCAGTTGTTAATACTCTGCCTAGTCTTCTATCAGCACGTTCACTACCGTCTGCTACAACGACCATACCAGCGTGTAATGAGTATCCCATACCTACACCGCCACCATGGTGAACTGAAATCCAAGAACCACCAGCAGCTGTGTTTACAAGTGCATTTAAGATTGCCCAGTCACCTACAGCATCTGATCCGTCTTTCATTGATTCTGTTTCTCTATTTGGTGATGCTACTGAACCTGAATCTAAGTGGTCACGTCCAATAACGATTGGTGCTGATATTTCACCTTTTCTAACAAGTTCATTTAATGCTAATCCCATTTTTGCACGTTCGCCATAACCAAGCCATGCAATTCTTGAAGGTAAGCCTTGGAAAGCAATTTTTTCACTTGCCATATCTAACCAACGCATTAATTTTTCATCTTCAGGGAAAAGTTCGCGCATTAATTCGTCTGCTCTTTCAATATCTTTAGGGTCACCACTTAAAGCAGCAAATCTAAACGGTCCTTTACCTTCACAGAATAATGGACGGATATATGCAGGTACAAATCCTGGGAAATCAAATGCGTTTTCTAAACCTTCATCAAAAGCTACTTGTCTAATATTATTACCATAGTCAAATGCTACAGCACCATTTTTTTGGAATAATAACATTGCTTCTACATGTTTTTTCATAGATGCTGAAGATAATTCAACATATTTTTTAGGGTCACTTTCACGTAGTTTGTCCGCTTCTTCAAGTGAATATCCTTCAGGAACATAACCATTTAATGGATCATGTGCAGAAGTTTGGTCAGTTACAATATCAATTTTAAATCCTCTATTTAAAATTTCATGATGAACTTCAGCAGCATTACCGACTAAACCAATTGATAAAGGTTTACCGGCTTTTTTAGCTTCTTCTGCTTTTTCTAAAGCTTCATCTAATGAATCTGTCATAACATCGCAATATCTTGTTTCGATACGTTTTTCAATTCTAGACGGATCGACGTCTACACAGATAGCGACCCCACCATTCATCGTTACAGCTAATGGTTGCGCACCACCCATACCGCCTAATCCAGCTGTTAACGTAATCGTACCTTTTAATGATCCTCCAAAATGCTGGTTCGCACATTCAGCAAACGTCTCGTAAGTACCTTGAACAATACCTTGAGAACCGATATAAATCCAGCTACCAGCAGTCATTTGACCGTACATCATAAGCCCTTTTTTATCTAATTCATGGAAATGTTCCCAGTTAGCCCATTTAGGTACTAATACAGAGTTTGATAATAATACACGAGGTGCTTCTTCATGCGTTTTGAAAACAGCAACTGGCTTACCAGATTGAACAAGCATCGTTTCATCATTCTCTAATCTTCTTAACGTATCAACAATCGCGTCGAAACTTTCCCAGTTACGCGCAGCTTTACCAATACCACCATATACAACTAACTTCTCAGGATGTTCCGCAACCTCAGGATCAAGGTTGTTGTATAACATTCTTAGAACCGCTTCTTGTTCCCAACCTTTACACTCAATTTCTAAACCTTTTTTCGCTTTAATTGCTCTAGACATATCTCATTTCCCCTTTTCTAAAATATTAATAAACTAAATGGTATTGCAATTAATAAAGTAAGTGCAACACGGATAAACCAAATCACTACTAACTTCCATATTGGAATTTTGATATCTGTTGCTAAAATACAAGGTACCAAAGCAGAGAAGAATATAATTGCTGAGATACTTGTAATTGCTGTAACAAACTTCACTTCAATTGATGCTTTAACAACTAGAAGAGAAGGTAAAAACATTTCTATAATTGAAATCGTTGAAGCTTTTGCTAATAACGGTTTATCATCTATTGGAAAAATATAAATAAATGGATAAAATATATAACTTAGCCAATCAATAATAGGTGTGAAATTAGCTAATACTAAACCTAGAAATCCGATTGATAGGATAGAGGGTAGTATAGCCATTGTCATCTCTATACCATCTTTTAAATTGGTCATGATATTTTTAAATAATGTTAATGATTGGTGTGATTGTCTTTTTGCTTCTGCATAAGCTGTTTTAATATAACTACCTTGGACTTTTACTTCTTTTTGACCTTCTTGGTTATTGTAATATGCTTCCGATTCTCTTGAAATCGGTGGTAGATGTGCAGAAATTGCAGTCACAGCAAATGTAATAACTAATGTCGACCAAAAGAATAAATTCCACATATCCATTATATTTAGTGTCCTTGCGACAATTACCATAAATGTTGCTGACACTGTAGAAAATCCAGTCGCAATGATAACTGCTTCTTTCTTGTTATACATGCCATCTTTATACACTCTATTTGTAATCAATAAGCCTAATGAGTAACTTCCAACGAATGAAGCTACTGCATCAACAGCAGACTTTCCAGGTGTCTTAAATATTGGTCTCATAATAGGTTGCATAAAGACCCCAATAAATTCTAAGAGTCCATAACCTACTAAAAATGATAATGCAATGGCACCTACAGGAATCAATATACTTAGTGGTAACATTAACTTTTCAAATAAGAATGGCCCATAGTTAGGCTGAAATAATAGTTTCGGTCCTATATTAAAGACGTACATATACCCTATTATTGCACCGATGATTTTCACGACAACTAAAATAAAATCTGTCACTGACTTTTTAAAATCCATTCTTATGATAGGTAATATTGCGCCAATTAATATAATGATTAAAGCATAATAAGCAGTATATCCTCCTAATAATGAACGCAATGATAAATGTATATGGTCTACTAGTATCGTATTATTCTTACCAATCGTTATAGGAACAAAAAATAATATAATTCCTAATAAACTAAATACATAAAACCTCCACATATCCTTACCTTTGTTGTTTAGTTGTTTATTATTCATCACAACACCCCTTTGTTTGTTAAATGATTATCTTAAATATTCACAAACTTTCTCTATATCATGATGGAATACTCTATCTTGTGTTATTGAAGGAACAATCGCTCTTAATTCATCGTATTTCTCTTTTGTCTTAGGCGACAGTTTCTCTACCCCTTTAATTTCTACAGCTTGTAAAGCGATGATACACTCTATTGAAATGACTCTTCTTACATTTTGGATTATCTGATAAGCATGTCTAGCACCAATCGTTCCCATTGATACATGGTCTTCTTGGTTTGCAGATGATGGTATTGAATCAACGCTTGCTGGATGTGCTAATGTCTTATTCTCTGAAACGAGTGATGCTGCTGCATATTGCATAATCATAGCACCACTTTGTAATCCTGGCTCTGGACTTAAGAATGCTGGTAAGCCTCCATTGAGTTGTGGATTAACTAATCTTTCAAGTCTTCTTTCTGATACATTCGCTAACTCAGCGACACCTATTTTTAAGAAATCAACGGCAAATGCAATGGGTTGCCCGTGGAAGTTACCGCCTGAGATTACGAGTGTTTCATCATCTTTATCAAATATTAATGGATTATCATTTGCTGCGTTCATTTCTAATTCTAATTTTTCTTTTACATAATTTAATACTTGGAAGCTTGCGCCGTGTATTTGCGGTATACATCTCAATGTATATGCATCTTGTACGCGCACTTCACCTTGTCTAGTTGTTAATTTAGAACCTTCTAACCAATTTCTCATACGCTCTGCTACTTCAACTTGTTCATTAAAGTTTCTGACGATATGCACATGTTCATCATATGCGTCTACGATACCGTTTAATGCTTGATGTGTTAATGCAGCAATCCATTCTGCATGATATGCAATATTTTCAGCTTCAATATATGCAATTACACCTTGAGATGTCATCGCTTGTGTACCGTTTATAAGGGCTAATCCTTCTTTCGCTTGTAACGAATGTGGTTCCAATCCTACTTCGTGTAAGACTTCTTTCGCATTTCTAGTTTCACCTTTATAACGGACATCTCCTTCACCAATTAACGCTAAAGCTAAGTGAGATAATGGTGCTAAATCTCCTGAAGCACCTAATGATCCTTGCTCAGGTATGACAGGAATAATTCTTCGATTGATAAATTCTACTAGTAACGAAACAAGTTTTTCTGTTACACCTGAATGGCCTTTTAACATCGTATTTAACCTTAAGACCATCATGATTAATGACACATTATCTGGAAAAGGTTTACCCGTACCACATGAATGAGAACGGATTAAATTGACTTGTAAATCGTTGTATTTTTCTTTTTCTATTAATACATCACTAAATAATCCAAAACCTGTCGTAATACCATAAATCGTTTCTTTATTTTTAATGATTTTCTCTACTGTTTCACGACTTTTTCTGACATTAACTAACGCTTCTTCCGAAATGGATATTTGACCATCTTCTTCCAAGAATTGTTTAATGTCTTGAATTGTTAAATCTTTACCATTCAATACTAAGTTCACTGAAAACACTCCTTTTTAGGACACAAAAAAATACAACAAATCAAAATTTGTTGCACCTTTCTTATATCTAATATCTAGTAGGTGTTTCTATGTCTTATATATGATTGATACCTAACCCAATTGTTTCATGTTCTTTACCTTTTATAGGCGCTCCGATTGTACCGTACAAACTCACAGCTATCCATTCACCTTCTGCTTTATCTTGGTAAGGATAACCTCTAACTATTGAAAACTTTAAGCCAACCGTTCGCATAATTTCACCAATAGATAATTCACCTCTTGTAATACCATTCACCGCCTCTAAAATCGCATGGTATAACGCGTGTGTTTCTCTATACTGACTTTCCGAAATAATCCCTTGTCTTCTAGCCGCTGTTTCAACAGATGCAATGATTTTATTTAATGACATTGTGCCAATTTTGCCTACAATAAATTGCATATCATGACATTGAGGCATTAATTGCTTTGCCGTTTGCTCATCTGTGATCGTTAATAACGTAGCGTACTTTCCAATTGATATTTGTTCAGCCATGTGAAAGCTCCTATCTCATCTAATAACTAATGTCTATATTCATATTAAGTATACGCTTTCAAAAATTTTCTGACAATACTTTTTAGAACATCCATAACTCAGTGATTGATTAATATATTAGTCTGTTAAAGTAATTTCTTTGTGATCTTTTAGAAAATACACTGTTCAATTTCAACTTTAAGTGGCATAATAAATCGTACAATTATTTGAAGGTGGGTTAATATGAAGACTATTTCATCTGTCACAATTCCAAAAAGAGAACAAGAATCTCACAAAGGGGATTATGGTAGGATATTATTAATCGGAGGTAATGCTAATTTAGGTGGGGCTATTATTTTAGCAGCTAGGGCATGTGTTTTTAGTGGTAGTGGGCTTATAACCGTTTCTACACATTCATCAAATTTTGCTGCATTACATTCAAGATGTCCTGAAGCAATGGTTTCAGATATCACTGATTTAAAAAAGCTTTCCAAATTAATTGAGCAATCGGATTGTATATTAATTGGTCCAGGTCTCGGTTTAGATTTTAAAGGGAATAACACATTAACATTTCTATTTCAGAATATTCAGCCACACCAAACATTAATTATTGATGGAGATGCTATTACAATTTTAAGTAAGTTAAAGCATACTTTACCTGAATGTGAAATTATCTTTACACCACATCAAAAAGAATGGGAAAGACTGAGTAATATCCCGATTGAAGAACAAACATATGAAAACAATAAAGAAGCGGTTGATGCTTTAAATGCAACAGTCGTATTGAAAAAACATGGTACTGAATTATTCTTTAAAGATCATGAATATAAATTATCTATTGGTACACCTGCTATGGCAACAGGTGGAATGGGAGATACGTTAGCAGGTATGATCACAAGTTTCGTTGGACAATTTGATTTAGAAGAAGCGGTTATTAACGCAACATATATTCACAGTTATATTGGTGAAAAGCTTTCTAAAGATATGTATATCGTACCGCCATCCAAACTTATAGATGAAATTCCCTATGCTATGAAATCATTCGAAGCATAAATATTCAAAATAAAAAAGCATATCACGCTACTGATGCTCGTCAGTAAGCTTGTGATATGCTTCTTTTTATATATTATTCTTCGTCGTTATCTTGTTCTTCGATGTCTTCATTCACACGTTCCATGAAGTCTTCTCTTAAATCTTCTTTACCATCTTGTGTTTCAGTTTCAACAACTTCAGTCTCTGTTGTTTCTTCTAACACACCTTCAACTGGTGATTCTGCAATTTCATTTTCGTCTGGTTCAACTTTAGCTACTGTTGCCACATGTTGATTATCACCTAAACGAATTAATCTTACACCTTGAGCACTTCTACCATTTTGAGAGATATCCGCTACGTGTAGTCTAATAATAACACCTGAATTTGTAACAATCATCAAGTCTTCGTCACCGTTGACAGTTGTGATACAAACTAGGTTACCATTCTTCTCAGTTAGCGTGGCAGTCTTAATACCTTTACCACCTCTATTAGAAATACGATATTGATCAGCTGAAGTACGTTTACCATAACCTTTTTCAGTTACGATGAGTATTTCATCTTGTTGATCTTCATCTGTTACATCTAATCCAATAACTTCATCATCTTCTCTTAATGTAATACCCTTCACACCCGCTGCTGTTCTTCCTAATGGGCGTAATTTAGATTCATCAAAGCGTATCAATGATGCATGTTTCGTACCAATAATGATTTCTTTCGTACCATCAGTCAGTCTAACCGCAATAAGCTCGTCGCCTTCTTTAAAGTTGATTGCAATTTTACCATTTTTGTTAATTCGTGAGAAATTAGATAATTTAGAACGTTTAACTGTACCATGTTTAGTAGCAAAGACTAAGTAATCTTCTTCACTTGATAAGTCTTTAACAGCTATCATTGTACTAATCATTTCATCTTTATCAATTTCTAAAGCATTAACGATTGGTAAGCCTTTAGATTGTCTAGACATTTCAGGAATTTCATAACCTTTAAGTTTGTATACACGACCTTTATTCGTAAAGAATAAGACATTATCATGTGTACTTAATGTTACGAGTTGGCTAACAAAGTCATCTTCTATCGTATTCATACCTTGTACACCACGTCCACCTCTATTTTGTGAACGATATGTAGATACCGGTAATCGTTTAATATAGTTGTTATGACTTAATGAAATAACGATTTGTTCTTCTGGGATTAAGTCTTCATCTTCAATTTGATCAAGACCCGCTGCCGTAATTTCTGTACGACGCTCATCACCATATTTATCTCTTATTTCAGTAATTTCTTCTCGGATGATTTCTAGTAATTTTTCTTCATCACTTAAAATCTCTTTTAATTCTTCAATAAGTTTAAGTAAATCTTGATATTCTTTTTCGATTTTGTCGCGTTCTAAACCAGTTAAACGACGTAAACGCATATCTAAAATCGCTTGCGCTTGTCTTTCAGATAGGTTGAAACGATTTTGTAAACCTTCCATCGCTTCTGAGTCACTTTGTGATTCACGAATTAATGTAATGATTTCATCGATATGATCTAACGCAATTCTTAATCCTTCTAGAATATGCGCTCTATCTTGAGCTTTTTTCAAGTTATATTTCGTACGTCTTGTTACGACATCTTTTTGGTGTTCTAAATAATGATATAGAACGGCACGTAAGCCTAATAATTTAGGTTTACCATCAACTAGTGCAATCATATTCACACCAAATGATGTTTGTAATGGTGTTTGTTTATATAGATTGTTCAGAATAACATTAGCATTTGCATCTTTTCTAACTTCTATAACAATACGTACACCGACTTTTAAGCTTGTTTCATCTCTTAAGTCTGTAATACCTTCAATTTTCTTATCACGCGCTAATTCAGCAATTTTCTCAATTAATCTTGCTTTATTAACTTGGTAAGGTATTTCAGATACGACGATACGTTCCTTACCATTTTTCATAACTTCAATTTCAGAACGAGCTCTCATTAAGATTGATCCACGACCAGTTTCGTATGCACGTCTAATGCCGCTTCTACCCATAATTAAACCAGCTGTTGGGAAGTCAGGACCTTGAACGATATCCATTAACTCATTTGTTGTAATTTCTGGGTTATGACTAAGCGCTAATACGCCGTCTATAACTTCATTTAAGTTATGAGGTGGAATATTTGTTGCCATACCAACTGCGATACCTGATGTACCATTCACCAATAAATTAGGGAATCTTGCAGGTAAGACTACCGGCTCTCTTTCATTTCCATCGTAGTTGTCTTGGAAATCAATCGTATCTTTATTGATATCTCTTAATAATTCACTTGTGATTTTAGCCATACGTGCTTCTGTATAACGCATTGCAGCAGCACCATCACCATCCATAGAACCAAAGTTCCCTTGGCCATCTACTAATGGATATCTATAACTAAAGTCTTGTGCCATACGTACCATTGCTTCATAAATAGATGAGTCACCGTGTGGGTGATATTTACCCATTACGTCACCAACAATACGTGCAGACTTCTTGTAAGGTTTGTCTGAAGTCATACCTTGATCATTCATACCATATAAAATACGTCTATGAACTGGTTTTAAACCGTCTCTAACATCGGGTAATGCACGAGATACAATTACACTCATTGCATAGTCTAAGAATGATTCTTTCATTTCTTTACTGATGTTACGTTCACTAACTCTTGATTGTGGTATTTCAGCCATTAATCATATCCTCCTTAAATCGTAAATGATGCTTTATATATCTAACGTTGCGTATTCGGCATTTTCTTCAATAAATTGACGACGAAACTCAACAACATCTCCCATAAGCATTTCAAAAGTTTCGTCAGCTTCTATCGCATCTGTTAGTGTTACTTGAAGCATTGAACGATGTTCAGGATTCATTGTTGTTTCCCACAATTGATCAGCATTCATCTCTCCAAGACCTTTATAACGTGCTATAGACAATTTCGGTGTTGAGCTAAGTTCTTCTTTTAATTTATCTAATTCTCTATCGTTAAATACATAATATTTTTTCTTACCTTGTTCAACTTTGTATAAAGGTGGTTGTGCAATGTATACATAACCCGCTTCAATAAGTGGTCTCATAAATCTATAGAAGAATGTTAATAATAACGTTCTAATATGGGCACCATCGACATCGGCATCTGTCATGATAACTAATTTATGATATCTCGCTTTACTAATATCAAACTCTCCACCAATACCTGTTCCTAGTCCTGTAATCATGGCACGAATTTCGTTATTACCTAAAATTCTATCTAAACGTGCTTTTTCAACGTTTAAAATCTTACCACGTAACGGTAGAATCGCTTGTGTCTTAGAGTCACGACCTAATTTAGCAGAGCCCCCGGCAGAGTCACCCTCAACGATATATAATTCACATTCTTCAGGTTTCTTACTTGAACAGTCTGCAAGTTTACCAGGTAAGCTTGAAACTTCTAATGCAGATTTACGTCTTGTAACTTCTCTCGCTTTTTTAGCGGCAAGACGTGCTCTAGAAGCCATGACACCTTTATCAACAATAATTCTTGCCACGTTTGGATTCTCTAATAAGAAACGTTCAAAGAGTTCAGAGAATAATTTATCAACGATTTGGCGTACTTCTGAGTTACCTAATTTAGTCTTTGTTTGACCTTCGAATTGAGGATCACCGTGTTTAACAGATACAACAGCTGTCATACCTTCACGTACGTCTTCACCAGATAGCTTTTCTTCGCCTTCTTTAAGAAGCTTATTCTTAATACCATAGCTGTTGATAACACGCGTTAATGCACGTTTAAATCCATCCTCATGCGTACCACCTTCATAAGTATGAATGTTGTTCGCATAAGTTAATAAATTCGTCGCAAAACCATTGTTATATTGAATGGCAATCTCAACTTCTACGTCATCTTTAGTATCGTGAATATAAATTGGCTCATCATATAGTACTTCTTTAGATTTATTTAACATTTCAACATAAGATTTAATACCGCCTTCATAGTGGTATGAATCTTCTTGAATGTTTTCGTCATCTCTTTCATCTCTCAATGAAATTTGGATACCTTTATTTAAGAATGCTAATTCACGAATACGTTTTTGTAATGTTTCATAGTCATATTCAGTTGTTTCAGTAAAGATTTCACCGTCAGCTTTAAAGCGTATTGTTGTACCTGTATGATCTGTGTCACCAATGACTTTCAAATCAAATGCTGGTACACCTCTTTCATACGCTTGATGATAAATTTTATTGTTAAGGTGAACGTAAACTTCTAAATTAGAAGATAACGCATTTACGACAGATGAACCTACACCGTGTAAACCACCAGATACTTTGTATCCGCCACCGCCAAATTTACCACCGGCATGAAGTACTGTTAAGATAACTTCTACAGCAGGACGTCCCATTTTCTCTTGAATATCAACAGGTATACCTCTACCGTTATCTGTTACTTTAATCCAATTGTCCTTTTCTATTACAAGTTCAACATGATCTGCATATCCAGCTAATGCTTCATCGATACTGTTATCTACAATTTCCCAAACGAGATGATGTAATCCTCTTGCAGATGTAGAACCTATATACATACCAGGGCGTTTACGGACTGCCTCTAAACCTTCTAATACTTGTATCTGATCTGCACCATAACTTGAAGCGTTATTTTGTTCTGACACGTATTTCCACCTTCACTTTCATCTACTCAATAATATTGCCTTTAGATACATTAAATACCTTGGCATCTTTCATAATCTCATGCTCTATTCCATCAACAGATGTTGTTGTTACAAACGTTTGTACCTTCTCTTGAATTGTACTTAATAAATGGGTTTGTCGATTATCATCAAGTTCACTTAGTACATCGTCTAACAGTAGAATTGGATATTCACCAACAACTTGATTAATCAACTCAATCTCAGCAAGCTTTATAGATAATGCTGTCGTACGTTGTTGTCCTTGAGAACCATAAGTTTGTACATTCATATCATTAACATGAAAACTAATGTCGTCTCTATGCGGTCCAAAGCGTGCACTTCCACGTTCAATCTCTTTATCCATTGAATCATTAAGCAACGAACAAAAAGCCTCTTTAAGTTCAGTTACATCTTGATATGTTTCTGACAGTTTAATATTTGGCTCGTATTGAACCTTTAAACTTTCTTTTTCGCTCGTAATGCCTTGATGAATCACTTCGGCAATCTTTTCTAATTCATGAATAAAGTGCGCACGTTTCAAAGTCACATTGGCTGCCGCTTCTGAAAATTGTTCATTGAATACTTCTAACATCGTTCGATCTTTCATTTTCCCAATTTGTAATTGTTTGAGGTAATGATTTTTTTGTTTAAGTAATCTTTGATAATTAGATAAATGATTTAAATAGACCGCAGACATCTGACCGAGTTCCATATCAATAAAACGTCGTCTGATTTGCGGGCTACCTTTTACAATATTTAAATCTTCTGGTGCAAACAACACCACATTTAAGTGACCAATATACTGCGTTAATCGGCTCTGTTCTAGATGATTAACTCTCGCCTTTTTGCCTTTTTTCGTAATGATTAAAGAAATAGGCATTGAGCCATGGCGATAACTTAGTTCACCTTCTATTTTACCATACTCTTCACCAAACTGTATGAGTTCTTTATCATTCGAAGTCCTATGACTTTTAGCCAATGCTAAAGTATAGATAGATTCTAATAAATTCGTCTTACCTTGCGCATTCTCACCAATTAATATATTAACATTGGAATTAAATTCAAGTGTACATTTATCATAATTTCTATAATGAGTTAAAGTAAGTTTCTGTAATATCATAATCTATTCACTGAGATGGTTAATACGAAATTGACCTTCAGAAGGAATTTCGACTAAATCACCATCATGTAATTTTTTGCCACGACGAGTTTCACGTTCACCATTTATTAATACTTCTTCATCTTGGAGGAACCATTTAGCCTGACCACCCGTTCCAATGACGCCTTCATTTTTTAGGAATTGACCTAAAGTAATATCGTCTTTTACTGAGATATCTTGTACCACTATCTTCACTCCAATCTTAATTAGTCATCTCTATATTATACCTTTTTTTCACCAAAAAATCATGCTTTTACGCACAATTCATTTTAAGATAAATTAATCTTCAAAATATTTATATTCTAATTGAAAAATTAAGTCCGGAACTTAAACATTATTTTCATAATAAAATCAAAAAAATATAGCTAACGAGCATAGTGAGATACTATTGTGCTCACTTGTTACTATGGATGCCCTTAATTACACTTCACCCGACTTTTGTTACTATGGCTCCCGTTAGTTACACTTCCCACGACTTTTGTTACTATGCCGCCCCTTAGTTACACTTCCCACGACTTTTGTTACTATAGACACCCTATCCTTAAACTTTCACACGAAAAAGCTGAGACAATGATCTTTGTCTCAGCTTTCTAAATATTTATATTGCTTTATCTTTCTTTGTAAAAATTAAAATCAAACTGATTAACAGGAATGCTGTTCCTGCTAAAAAAGGAATTGTGATGAAGCCAAATACATTAATATACTCTGATGAACATGGAACACCTTGTGTACATGGTTTGATTTCTGCAAATCCTGGTACTTTTTGCTCTAAGTAATGCCATGTGGATATCAATAGTCCAATGATTGATAACGGTAGGGCTATTTTTTTAACATTAAAATCATTTTGGAATGAGCCTATTCCGAGTATTAACACGAGTGGATACATACAGATTCTTTGATACCAGCACATTGTACATGGGACAAATTGTCGTATCTCACTAAAGTATAAACTACCTAACATAGCTACTAAAGCTATTACCCAGGAAATAAATAGTGCATATTGTTGCTTCAAATATATCACCTATTTTTATTTATTTTTCTTTTCTATCGCTTGATCGATTGCTTTAGAAACTTTGTCGTAATCCATTGGATCTGATAATACTTTACCATCTACCACAATTGTAGGTGTAACGTCTACATCGTATTTATTTGTTAAATCTGAATCATTTTTCATTTGTTTATAAGACTCTGAATTTCTATCTTTCACTAATTTCATGATTTGATCTTTTTTAGATTTATCAATATCTAATCCGTCTACTGCTTTTTGGACTACTTTAAGATCTAACCATTCGTCGTCTGTTTCTGCATTATGGTCATCTGGTTGTGCTTCAAATAATGCTCTGTGGAAATCCCAATATGCATCAGGTGCGATTTTATAAACAGCATGTGCTGATGCACCACCAATTTCAGATCCTTCACCGTGGAATGGTGCGTTCACAAATCTATATTCCACTTTGTCTTTATCGATATAATCTTTTTCTATTTGATCCATGTAATTCGTTTCAAATGCTTTACATGCTGGACATTTAAAATCTCCAAATTCAACTATTTGAACTTTAGCTTTGTCTTTTTTATGTGTTGGATTATCTTTTGTATCTTTTGATAAGTCTGTGGCTTTAACAGTTCTATCAAATAGACTATTTTCTTTGTTGTCACTTCCGCTTCCACCAAACACAACAAGCAATACGATACCTACGACAACAACAAGTATTGCTATCATTAAAAACATAATATTACTGTTACTATTTTTATTCGCCATATTAATCCCTCAATCTCTTTTGTTGATAATATAAATTTTATACTATCACTTAAAGAAATTCTATATCATTCACCAAAAATTCATTAAAGTTTTGTGACAAAATGGTGATTAATATTTTCGTAAAACTTATTTAGTAATATTTAATGCATTTTTTAAATTTTTGATAACGCCTTTTTCATAAGTGAGCACGCTACCACGATACGTTTTCGCTGCAAACACCAGTAGAATGATACATGTAACAATTGAAATGACAATTCCTAAAAGTAAATGCCATTCAGGTGTTGATTCTGATGTAGTTCTTAATAACATGACCATTGGCGATAACATCGGAATGAAGCTTGTCACTTTTACAAGCATCGTATCTGGGTTTGAAATACTAAATATCGCAATATAGAATGCCGCTAATGAAATAAATGTAACTGGCATCATAGATTGAGCAAGATCTTCTATACGGCTCGTTAATGCCCCTAGAATAGCCGCTAATGAAATATAGGATACAACACCCAAAATTAAGTAAACTGCGCCATAAATAATGATTCTCGTCGTCTCAGGGCCATATTCAACGCCAGCTGACTCAAATAATCCTTTCAAATCAAATGCGAATATACTAATTACAATTGCAAGTATGATAAAGAATATTTGTGTAAATGCAACTGCGATGATTGCGAGAATTTTCGCTGACACATGAATCGACGGTTTCACACTTGTAACAATCATTTCAATCACACGTGTTGTTTTTTCAGTCGCAATTTCTGAACCGATCTGGTTAGCGTAATTGATTGTGATAAAGAATGATAAGAAAATGATGATGTAAACAACTGCTGAGTTTAATGCTTGAACTTTCGGATCAATATCACTAGATTGTTTTTCATCATTCGTTTTAATTTCTTCTGTCTTCACATCACTCGGTGTATTTAACGTTTTTAAATCTTTTTCTGATAGATTTAATTTTTGAGCTGTTAATGATGATTGCATTTGGCTAAGCGTTGATTGTAAGGTCATTTTCTCACTTTCACTTACATTGCCTTTTTCATAAATTGTGCCATCTACTTTTCCACCGTTCACGTTTACTTGAATTAAACGTTTATACTTTTCGTCTTTAACACCTTTTTTACCTTTTTCGAGTGAAACTTTTTCTACTTTTTCAATATCGTCGTTTTGTTTATATTGCTTTTCTAATACTTTATAGATCATGTCGTTATCTGTTTGTATCGCGACAACTTTACTATCGTTATCAAAGAAATCAATAATTTTGTCGATATTACTTAATGCAAAGATTAAAATCATAAAAATTGCAGTCATGATGATAAATGATTTACTTTTCACTTTTTGCATATACGTTAAATTAAATGTCGGCCAGAATTTATTCATGCTTGTCACCTACCTTAGCTATAAAGATATCGTTTAGAGATGGTTCAGCAACTTGGAATCGTTTAAGGTAACCTAACTTCGTCACATTTTGATAAATATTTTCTGCATATTTTTCATCAGAAATTGTGATTTTAACGCCTTTTTTAATCGTTTTAAATGCTTCTACACCTTCAAAGTCTTTTAAGAATCCTAAATCATAGTCGCCTTCGATAAATACATCTTTCTTACCAAAGTCGTCTTTAACTTGATCAAGAGAACCAGCAACGACTGCTTTACCTTTATTCATAATGCAAATATAGTCACAAAGTTCTTCTACGTGTTCCATTCTATGCGAGCTAAATATAATCGTTGTGCCTTGTTCTTTTAAATCTTTAACAGCAGCTTTAAGCAATTCAACATTGACTGGATCAAGTCCACTGAATGGTTCATCAAGAATTAATAATTCAGGTTTATGAATGATTGCAGCAATCAGTTGTACTTTTTGTTGATTACCTTTCGATAATGCTTCGATCTTTTTTTCTTTATTTTCAAATGAATCAAATCGTTTCAACCAATAATCTAATGCTTCTGAAATATCTTTTCTTTTCATGCCTTTTAGTTCAGCTAAATATTGCACTTGCTCCCAAACTTTTAATTTTGGATGCAATCCTCTTTCTTCAGGTAAATAACCAATCGTATTGGTCATATTATAGTCAATTGGCTTGTCGTTAAATGTCACAACTCCAGTTGTCTTTGGTAATAAACCTAAAATCATACGAAATGTTGTCGTTTTACCTGCACCATTTCCGCCTAAAAATCCATACATTGTACCTTTAGGAACTTCCAAATTAACATCATGTACAGCCGTAAAGTCATTGAATTTTTTGGAAATATCTTTAATTAGTAATGTCATAATGTTTACTCCTTTTCTTTAGATTCTATTTCTGAAATATCTATATTCTCATCTTCTTCGAAAATAAATAATTCATCTATAGATACTTCGAACACTTGAGAAAGCTTATGTGCTAGTACTAACGTGGGATTGAATTTGTAACGCTCAATAGAATTGATTGTTTGTCTAGACACTTTAACCAATCGAGAGAGTTCACTTTGTGTCATGTTTTTCTGTGTGCGATATTCATAAACTTTGTTTTTCAATTCATCACTTCCTGTCAAGTTAACTTTACAATATATGAATTTTTACACCGTGTCAAGTAAACTTGACACAAAAAAATAGCTGAGACCCAAATTAGGTCCCAGCCATTACATGTTTATTAATATGTTCTGATTGGTAAGATAAGTTGTACGACAGTTTCGTCGTCTTTAGGTTTAAGAATAAACGGTCTCATTGTACCAAAGAATTCTACTTGTACTTCATCGTTGTCGATAGCTTTTAATGCATCCATCATGTATTTAGAGTTAAATGAGATTTTTAATGATTCACCTTCAACATTGTCTGTAGATACATCTTCTTTAACTGTACCGATTTCTGGTGAAGTAGATGATAATTCAACTTTATCAACATCCGTAGATAATTTAATGACGTTGTTACCACCCTCACGTGCTAATAGTGATGCACGATCTATTGCATGATAGAACTCACTATTATCTAAGATGATTTTAGTTTCATAGTTCTCTGGGAATAGTCTTGTTGTATCTGGATAGTTCCCTTCAAGTAATCTTGAAATAAAGTTAATGTGACCAACTTTAAATAATACTTGATTACTTGCAAAGAAGATATTGATGTCTTCTTCAGAATCAGAAACGATTTTGTTTAATTCAGATAAAGCTTTACCTGGGATAATAACATTTTTATCATCGATTTCTTCGTCTTCTAATTTTAATTTTCTTAATGCAAGTCTGTGTGAATCTGTTGCAGTACAGATTAGTTCATTGTTTTGAATAAGCCAGTTAACACCTGTTAATACAGGACGTGTTTCTGACGTGGACACTGCAAAGTTCGTTTGTGCGATAATGTTCTTTAATACTTTAATTGGTAATTTAATTGCATCGTCTTCAGATACTTGCGGTAATAATGGATATTGATCTGGATCTAAGCCACTTACGTTAAATTCAGAATGTCCTGATGTGATCAGTGTTTTAAATTGATCATTCGTTGATAAATTAACGGTTTTACCTGGTAATTTTTTAACGATATCTACAAAGAAACGTCCTGGAAGTACTACAGAACCTTTTTCTTCAATATCTACAATTTTTTCACCATCAATATTTTGATTTATTGTTATTTCTATTGATATTTCAGAGTCTGATCCTGTTAAGATGATGCCTTTATCTGTCGCATCTATTTTGATTCCTGTAAGTATCGGTAATGTTGTTCTTGGTGAAATTGCTTTTAATGTATCATTCAATTGATTAAGAAAGTAATCTCGTTGAATTGTAAATTTCATAACTTATAAAACTCCTTCCAGTCGTTATATATTTAATTATATATCTTTTAAAATCATAGTAATAGTCATAGGGGCTGTGGATTGGTGGATAACCCGCCTTAAATGGTGATATAAAAGTTATTCACATGTTGATAAACTGTGTATGAATGTGCACAACTTATCAACATTATCCACGAATTTGTTTTTCCAGTTGTTCTAAATCATTTTTGAGTTCTGGATTATTTTCTAAATCTTTTTTAATTTTATCATGTGCATGGATGACAGTTGTATGATCTCGTCCACCAAATTCTTCACCAATTTTAGGTAATGAAAAATCAGTAAGTTCTCTTGATAGATACATAGCGATTTGTCTCGGATATGCTATTGATTTTGTACGTTTCTTAGCAGCAAAGTCTTCAATTCTAACGTTATACATTTTACCAACAGCTTGTTGAATGTCTTGAATCGTGATTTTAGTAGATCTTGGTGATGAAATAATATCTTTAAGTGCTTCTGCTACTAAATCTGTATTAATCGGTTTATTTCTAAGTTTGGAGTATGCTAATACTCTCGTTAAAGCACCTTCTAATTCACGTATATTGGATTGAATTGAATTAGCGATATAAGTTAAAGCTTCAACAGGTATATCTAAGTTTTCTTCTTCGATTTTCTTTTGTAAAATAGCCATTCTCGTCTCAAAGTCAGGAGGCGTAATATCTACTATTAATCCCCATTCGAAACGTGTTCTTAAACGATCTTCTAAAGTTGGAATTTCTTTAGGCGGACGGTCACTTGAGATGACGATTTGCTTTTTATTTTGATGTAAATCATTAAAAGTATGGAAGAATTCTTCTTGCGTTTGTTCTTTCTTTTGAATGAATTGAATGTCATCTATTAAGAGCACATCGATGTTTCGATACTTGTCTCTAAAGCTTTCCGTATCGTTCATACGTATAGACTTAATAAATTCATTTGTGAATTTTTCGCTAGATGTATATAGAACGTTAGCATTTGGATTTTGTTCAAGCACATAATGACCAATTGCATGCATTAAATGTGTCTTTCCTAAACCGACGCCTCCATATATGAAAAGCGGATTATAAGCATTGGCTGGTTCTTCGGCTACTGCTAGTGAAGCAGCGTGCGGGAACTGGTTACCAGGTCCAATAACGAATGTATCAAAAGTGTTATTACTGTTCAGCTGACTATTTGTAACTTCTTCATATGCATATGAAGAAGTTTCTTTAGGTTTTTCTGGCTGTTCAGTGAAATCTTCACTTTGTAAATCTTCTTCTGATATAAATTTAACTTGAACTTTGTCTCCAATCACTTCATATATAAAGTTTGTGACGTGCTCATGATATTTATTGGTTAACCACTCAGCGACAAAAGGACTTTGTGCAACAACTATTGCGCGCTTACTATCAATTTGATGTAAGTAAGTCCCTTTGAACCATGTATTATAACCAGCAGAAGCGATTTGATCTTCAGCAATAGATAACACTTGCTCCCAAATTTCTTCTTTTGAATTCATAAAAGTCCTCTTTCTCATTTAAATTTATTGAGTTATACACATAAAATAAGATTGTTGATAAAGAAAATCACAGGCTGTGAATTATTATCCACAACTTACACACAAACGGTGGATAACTACACTTTATAATTCTCTTGTCCACAATCTTTACACGTAAATATTTATGAAATAATCACAGTAATATCAATGCTTTGTATAACTTATCCACACAATTATACTTTTAAACAAATCGAGTTGTCAAATACCTGTGAATATGTGTAGTTTGGTGAGATTATTTTGTGAATAAGAATAAATCTTAATCAATTTATCCACAAAAAGTTGGTTATGCATTGTGAATAAGTGGATAACTTAATAAATGGAAGTTGTAAATTTCTTCTTGATTTTTAAAATCTGATTTGTTATAGTTTAGTAGTTATTGAAATTGTGACAAATCACACGTATGGTATAAATAATTTTGAAACTAATCTTCTGATATATATAAATGAATATCATACAAATGATAATCTAATGTAGAATTAGATGTTAAGAATAATTAATGGAGGTGTTCTTAAATGGTAAAACGTACGTATCAACCAAACAAACGTAAACATAGTAAAGTACACGGTTTCCGTGCACGCATGAGTTCTAAAAACGGCCGTAAAGTATTAGCTCGCCGTCGTCGTAAAGGTAGAAAAGTATTATCAGCTTAAGATCACTGAAGAGCAGTGGTCTTTTTTTTGTTTTAATTGAAGGAATTGTTTTGTATAATAAACAATAATTAAGTGATGTATTGTGGAGTGGATGTTTGTGGAAAAGGCTTATCGAATTAAGAAAAATAATGATTTTCAAAGAATTTATAAAAAAGGTAAGTCAGTCGCTAATAGACAATTTGTTATTTACACAGCTGAAAATGATCTTGATCACTTTAGATTAGGTATAAGTGTTTCAAAGAAAATGGGTAATGCTGTTACAAGAAATAGAATTAAAAGGTCAATTAGAGAATGTTTTAAGAATCATAAAGAAAATATTATTCCTAAAGACATCATTGTTATCGCTCGAAACCAAGCTGTTGATTTAAAAGTCATCGAAACACAGAAGAGTCTAGAGCATGTATTGAAGATTGCTAAAGTTTTTAATAAACGTATTCCCTAAGTATTGATATATTACTAGGAGGTTGCAGCATGCTTAAATCGCGCTATGAAGGACAATCAGTAGAACAAGCACTACAACAAGGTTTAGAAGATTTGAATGTTCAAGAACAACAAGTAAGAATTGATGTTATTAATGAAGGTAAAAAAGGTATTTTTGGATTTATGAAACAAGATGCACAAATTGAACTAACTGTAATCGATCCAGAACTTAAACAGTTTGAATCAATTGAAGCAATAAAAAATCGTCACGAGTCGGTCGAAGAGGACGATAGCCCATTAACAGATGAAGTGACACATCAAGAAGACACAATAATAGAAGAAAAAGATATTCAGTCAGAAACAGGTATACGTGAAGATCGCAATCAGAAAAAAGATTCATTAAATGAAGTGGCACAAAACACTTTAGATTATGTACTTAATATCATAAGAGAAATGGATATTGATGTAGATGGTTCATATGAGATTAAGTCTAATACAATTTATATTAATATGACTTCCAACAATGCTGCTTATATAATAGGTAAGCGTGGTCAAATTTTGAACGCATTACAAATAGTAGGTCAAAATTATATGCATCAATTTGTTAAAGGTTATTATACGCTTATATTAGATATCGAATCATATCGAGAAAAGCGTAAAGAAACGTTAGAGAAGTTGGCAGTTAATATGGCTAAGAAAGCAACTCAGACAAAGAGACCGGTTAAATTAGAACCTATGCCAAACTTTGAACGTAAAATTATGCATCAAGCAGTCAGTAAAATTGAAAATATCGAAACATACTCTGAAGGAAGAGAACCTCATCGATATTTAGTCATTAAGAATAAATAAAAATAGTCGGAGTGAGTCATCTCGCTCCGCATTTTTTCGAACAATATATTCGAAAAATATTACTAAACCATTTACAATCAATAGAATAGTTATTAATGGTGGAGGAGAATATCATGGATTTAGATACAATTACAAGTATCTCAACGCCTATGGGTGAAGGTGCAATAGCAATCGTACGATTAAGTGGTCCGGATGCCTTAAATATTGCTAATCGTATATATAAAGGTAAGAAACAAATTTCTGAAGTGGCATCACATACAATTAATTATGGTCATATTATTGATCCTGAGACTGATGAAGTCGTAGAAGAAGTCATGGTTGCTGTTATGAAAGCACCAAAGACTTTTACGAGAGAAGACATTGTTGAAATAAATTGTCATGGTGGTTTAGTAACGGTTAATCGCGTACTTGAGTTAACGTTATCTAATGGTGCTAGAATGGCAGAACCAGGTGAGTTTACGAAACGAGCATTCTTACACGGACGTATTGACTTGTCTCAAGCAGAAGCGGTTATGGATTTCATACGTTCTAAGACGGAACGCGCATCGAAGGTAGCCTTAGGTCAGATGGAAGGACGTCTAAGTAGTCTTATTAAAGGCTTAAGACAGTCCATATTAGAAATACTTGCTCAAGTAGAAGTGAATATTGATTATCCTGAATATGATGACGTAGAAGAAGCTACGACTAAATTCTTATTAAAAGAATCAAGGCATATTGAAAATGAAATCGATCAATTATTAAAAACAGGCCAGCAAGGTAAAATTATGCGTGAAGGTCTATCAACAGTCATTGTTGGGAAACCGAACGTAGGTAAAAGTTCTATGCTTAACAACTTGATTCAAGATAATAAAGCGATTGTTACTGAAGTAGCCGGTACAACAAGAGATGTATTAGAAGAATACGTCAATGTTCGTGGCGTACCATTAAGGTTAGTAGATACTGCAGGTATTCGTGAAACAGAAGACATCGTAGAAAAAATAGGTGTAGAAAGATCAAGAAAAGCTTTATCAGAAGCAGATTTAATTTTATTTGTTCTTAATTATAATGAAGCATTAACGGAAAATGACTATCAGCTATTTGATGTCATTAAAGATGAAGATGTGATTGTGATTATTAACAAAATGGACTTAGAACAAAAGTTAGATATTGATGAATTAAAAGCAATGATAGGTGACCATCCTTTAGTTCAAACATCAATGGTTGAACAACAAGGTATCGAAGAACTTGAACAGAAGATTTCAGAGTTATTCTTTGGTGGACAAGTACAAGCACAAGATATGACATATGTCTCAAATTCAAGACATATTGCATTATTAAAAGACGCTAAGACATCTATAAATGATGCAATACAATCTGCTGAAGACGGTGTGCCTATAGATATCGTACAAATAGATTTAATCAAAACTTGGGAATTGCTCGGTGAAGTAATTGGTGAAGAAGCAAGTGATTCACTAATTGACCAACTGTTTAGTCAATTCTGTCTCGGAAAATAAAAAGGAGGAAAAATTTTGACACAAAAATATGACGTTATTGTTGTCGGCGCTGGACATGCAGGTGTAGAAGCTGGTTTAGCTTCTGCGAGACGTGGTGCAAAAACTTTAATGCTTACAATTAACCTTGATAGTGTAGCATTTATGCCATGTAATCCATCAGTTGGTGGTCCAGCTAAAGGAATTGTTGTAAGAGAAATCGATGCACTTGGTGGTCAAATGGCTAAGACAATCGATAAGACACACATTCAAATGCGTATGTTAAACACTGGTAAAGGTCCAGCTGTAAGAGCATTACGTGCACAAGCGGATAAAGTATTGTATCAAGAAGAAATGAAACGTGTGATTGAAGATGAACCAAATCTTGATATTATGCAAGGTATGGTTGAACGTTTAATTATAGAAGATAATAAAGTTAAAGGTGTAGAAATGGTTATCGGCTCAACTTATGAAGCGGATGCTGTTGTATTAACAACAGGTACATTTTTACGTGGTGAAATTATTTTAGGTAACTTGAAATATTCAAGTGGACCAAACCACCAAATGCCATCTATTAAATTAGCTGAACACTTGAAAGAATTAGGTTTTGATATCGTGAGATTCAAGACTGGTACACCTCCACGTGTTAATGGTAATACAATTGATTACAGCAAAACTGAAATTCAACCAGGTGACGAAGTAGGACGTGCGTTCAGTTATGAAACGACAGAATACATTTTAGATCAATTACCTTGTTGGTTAACATATACAAATGAACAAACGCATAAAGTTATCGACGACAATTTACATTTATCTGCTATGTACTCAGGTATGATTAAAGGTACAGGTCCAAGATATTGTCCTTCAATTGAAGACAAATTTGTAAGATTCAATGATAAACCAAGACACCAATTGTTCTTAGAGCCAGAAGGACGTAAGACACAAGAAGTATACGTACAAGGTCTATCAACAAGTTTACCTGAACATGTTCAACGTAAAATGTTAGAAACAATTCCAGGACTTGAAAAAGCAGATATGATGCGTGCAGGTTACGCAATTGAATATGATGCAATTGTGCCAACACAATTATGGCCAACACTTGAAACGAAAGTCGTTACAAACTTATTTACTGCGGGTCAAATCAACGGTACTTCAGGATATGAAGAAGCGGCAGGACAAGGTTTAATGGCAGGTATCAACGCTGCTGGTAAAGTATTAGGTAAAGAAGACGTTATATTACGTCGTTCAGATGCTTATATCGGTGTATTAATTGATGATTTAGTTACAAAAGGTACGAACGAACCATACCGTTTGTTAACTTCAAGAGCAGAACATCGTCTATTATTAAGACATGATAATGCAGACTTAAGACTGACAGATATCGGTTATGAAATTGGTATGATTTCTGAAGAACGTTACGCTAAATTTAATCAAAAACGTGAAGCAATTTCAGCTGAACAAGAAAGATTAAGAGGTATTCGTATTAAACCGAATGCACATACACAAAGTGTTATCGAAAGTCGCGGTGGAACAGCGCTTAAAGATGGTATATTAGCTTTAGATTTATTACGTAGACCAGAAATGGATTACGCAGCTATTATGGAAATCTTACAAGAAACTTCACCAGTAGATGAAGACGTGCAAGAACAAGTAGAAATTCAAACGAAATACGAAGGTTATATCCAAAAATCATTAGCACAAGTTGAAAAAATGAAACGTATGGAAGATAAAAAAATTCCTGAAAATATCGATTATGATGCAATCAATAGTTTAGCGACTGAAGCACGTCAAAAACTTAAAGAAGTTAAACCACTTGATATTGCACAAGCTTCTCGTATTTCAGGTGTAAACCCTGCAGATATTTCAATTTTACTTGTGTACATTGAACAAGGTAAAATTCAGAAGGTGAACTAACATGAATGAACAAACTTTTATTGATACGTTAAAAGAATCTGGTATAACATTAACAGATAAACAAATTAAGCAATTTGAAACATACTTTGAGATGTTAGTAGAGTGGAACGAGAAAATTAACTTAACAGCAGTTACTGAAAAAGAAGAAGTGTACTTGAAACACTTCTTTGATTCAGTGACACCAAGCTTTTATATAGATTTTAATGAAATTGAAACGATCTGTGATGTAGGGGCAGGCGCTGGATTTCCGAGTATCCCTTTAAAAATCGTATATCCACACTTGCAAATTACGATAGTAGATTCATTAAATAAAAGAATTAAATTTTTAAATGAATTAGCTGCATCATTAGACTTAGATAAAGTAAACTTTGTACATGATAGAGCAGAAACATTCGGTAAATCACAACAGTACCGAGAAAGCTTTGATCTTGTAACTGCAAGAGCAGTAGCACGATTATCTGTATTAAGTGAATTATGTCTACCTTTAGTGAAAAAGGGCGGTCAATTTGTAGCATTAAAAAGCTCACAAGGAAATGAAGAGTTGGAAGATGCACAATTTGCAATTTCTGTATTAGGTGGAGAAGTAAAAACAGTAAATGAATTTACGCTACCTCTTGAAGAAAGTATGAGACAGATCATTACGATAGATAAATTAAGACAAACACCTAAGAAGTATCCAAGAAAGCCAGGAACACCAAACAAAGAACCTTTAACAAAATAATTCCTGGGAAATATGTATGAACGAAAGTAGGTATATTGAGATGAAAAAGCCTTTTTCTAAATTATTTGGACTTAAAGACAAAGAATTAGAACACATAGAAGAAGCACGAGCTGAAGGTAATGTGGCAGTCGTATCAACAGAAAGAATTGTGCCAAACCGTTATCAACCGAGAAAAGTATTCGATGAATCTAAAATTAAAGAACTCGCACAATCTATAAAAGAACATGGATTATTACAACCTATTGTTGTTCGTCCAATTGAAGAAGGTATGTATGAAATCATAGCAGGTGAGCGAAGATTTCGTGCAATGAAATATAACGATTTACCAGAAACTGAAGTTATTATTAAACCATTAAATGACAAAGAAACAGCTGCCGTTGCACTGATTGAAAATATACAAAGAGAAAATTTATCAGCTATAGAAGAAGCGGAAGCCTATAAGAAATTGCTGGATTTAGAAGACATTACACAACATGATTTAGCAGTTAGTATGGGTAAGAGCCAATCATTTATAGCCAATAAATTAAGACTGCTCAAATTATCAGAGCCTATCATTATTTCATTACAAAAAGGTGAAATAACAGAAAGACATGCAAGAGCATTGTTAGGTTTAGATGATGAAGGGCAGCAAGAAGTCTTAACATCCATACAATCTCAGAACTTAAACGTTAAACAAACAGAAGATCGCGTTAAGAAAATACGCGGTTCTGAAAAAGTAAAAGCAAAACAATTTCAATTCGAACAAGACATCACAGAAGCACTTGATTCACTCGGACAAAGCATTAAAAATGTTGAAAAAGAGGGCATTAAAATCAAGCGAATTGATGAAGAACATAAAGACTTCTATGAAATTACGATTAAAGTTTATAAGAAGAAATAATATATAAGAGTTTGGGACATTATACAATGGCCCAAACTCTTTTTTATGTTTTTCATATAGAATTCCTGTTAATTTCCGAGATATTATTGTTATTTGTAAAAAACTCATTTATACTTTTTGTAAACGTTTTCATTCAAAAGGGGGATTTTAATGATTACATTTTTAGTTTCTATCGTTTTATTAGTTATAGGTTATTTTACATATGGCAAGTATATTGAAAAAATGTTTGGTGTTAAGGATGAACGTCCGACGCCTGCTCATGATCAAAGGGATAATATTGATTTTGTTCCAATGTCGACGAATAAGAACTCATTGATTCAATTGTTAAATATTGCAGGGGTTGGACCGATATTTGGTCCGATTATGGGTGCTTTATATGGACCAGTTGCTTTTATTTGGATTGTATTAGGGTCTATATTTGCTGGTGCTGTTCATGATTATTTAACAGGTATGATTTCTATCCGTAATAAGGGGGCTCATTTACCTGAATTAGCTGGTAAGTTCTTAGGTAATGTGATGAGACATCTCGTGAACGTCTTTACACTATTACTATTGTTATTAACAGGTACTGTATTTGTTACGAGTCCGGCATTATTATTACATTCTTTAATGGATGGTAGAGTGGCTTTAGGTATTATTATTTTTGTTATTTTCTTATATTATTTCTTATCAACAGTGTTACCTATCGATAAAATTATTGGTAAAGTTTATCCAATATTTGGATTTATCTTAATGATTTCTGCAATAGGAATCTTTGTACGATTAATTATGACTGGTGCGGAAATACCAGAATTAACATTGAAAAATATGCATCCTGATTCGGCGCCAATTTTTCCTTTATTATTCTTTACGATTACTTGTGGTGCTTTATCTGGTTTCCATGCGACACAATCACCGATTATTTCTAGAACGACGAATAATGAGAAAAATGGTCGTAAAATATTCTACGGTATGATGATTGCTGAAGGTATTATTGCGATGATTTGGGCTGCGGCTGCTATGAGTTTATTTGGTGGCTATGGTGGTCTACAGGAAGTGTTGGCTAAAGGTGAAGCGGCGCTTGTAGTGAGTGAGGCTTCTACAATGTTATTAGGTTCTGTATTTGGAACATTAGCGATTCTAGGTGTTATTGTATTACCTATAACAAGTGGTGATACTTCATTTAGAAGTGCGAGAATGATTTTAGCTGATTATTTTAATTTCGGTCAGAAAAAAGTAATGAATCGCTTTGCAATTGCGATACCTATGTTTGTTATTAGTTTTATTTTAACGAGAGTAGACTTCACAATACTTTGGAGATACTTCTCTTGGGCAAACCAAACAACAGCTGTTATCGCTCTATGGATAGGCGCTATGTATTTATTACTATCTAAAAAGAATTTCTATGTCGCTTTAATACCTGCTTTATTTATGACATGGAATATATTCACGTATATATTAAGCCAACCAATTGGATTTGGGATGGATTTATCACTTAGTTATTGGTTGTCAGCTGGTTTGACGATTTTATGGTCTATGTATTTCTATTATTTATATCGTAAAAATAGTGAAAATGCGATAGAAATAGATTATCAAATCGGTGGATCACCCGTATCTAAATATTAAACAGTAAAAGCACCTTTCGATCTCCATCGAAAGGTGCTTTTTATATATTTAATATAGGGAAGGTAGTCTGCCATACGATACTCGCTCAAAAATACCATATGGCAGTGCTATTATTTAGGGGTAATAGCAAATGCGCGGACAGGGAATCCGGGTGCATTTTTAGGTTTAGGGCTAATGGCTAATATAACTGAACCACGTGTTGGTAGTTCATCTAATCCGGTTAACAGTTCTATTTGAAAAGTATCTAAACCAAGTACGTATCGTTCACCGACAATGTCATTATTTTTACGGATGTCTACTGAAGCATCAGTATCAAATGTTTCATGTCCGATTGACTTAATCTTTCTTTCTTCAAATAAGTATTTAAGTGCGTCTAATGACCATCCTGGGAGATGTTCATGACCATCTTTGTCTTTGTTTTCAAATTGCTCTTTATCTGGCCATTTCTTTGACCAGTCACTTCTAAATGCGACAAACGTTCCACTTTCAATTGGTCCATTTTCAGATTCCCATTGAAGGATGTGTTCTTTAGTTAGTCTGAAATCTGAATCTTGGGCTACTTCTTTTGAAAAATCTAACACGATTAAAGGTAAAACCGTTTCTTGTAAACCAAGTTCATGTAAATATCGTTTATGTTCTACAAAATGTATAGGTGCATCTATATGCGTGCCATATTGTGTAGGAAATTGCCATGATTGGGCAAAGAAACCGTCGTCTTTAACTTTATACAATGTTTTTGTTTCTGCATTTTCAAAAGCTGAAAAATGTGGAGATTCTGAATCAAATGTATGCGTTAAATCTACCCATTTATATTCTTTCAGTTGATTTAGCGTGTTCCATAATGGATATGACATAACATCACCTCATTTATTAGTTAGGTTGTTTAACTGTATTGTCTTGACGTAATTTTTCTACTGAATTTACTAATACAGTTAAAGCTTGTTTTACTTCTTCTTCTTGTCTTGTCTTCAATCCGCAATCAGGGTTTACCCAGAATAAAGAACGGTCAATTTCTTGAAGTGCTCTATCGATTGCAACTGTAATTTCTTCTTCTGTAGGTATACGAGGGCTATGAATATCATATACACCTAAACCGATACCTAAGTCATATGTGATATCTTCAAAATCTTTGATTAAGTCACCATGACTTCTTGAAGTTTCGATTGAGATAACATCAGCATCTAATGATTTGATCGCATGGATGATTTGACCAAATTGTGAGTAGCACATATGTGTATGAATTTGTGTTGAATCTTGTACTGAAGAAGTTGATAATCTGAATGAATGTACAGCTTTATTTAAATAATCTTCATGGTATTCAGAACGTAAAGGTAAGCCTTCGCGCAATGCAGGTTCGTCTACTTGGATGACTTTAATACCCGCTTCTTCAAGTGCTAGAACTTCTTCATTAATGGCTAATGCGATTTGATCTTGAACTTCGCTACGTGGGATATCCACACGTTCGAATGACCAGTTTAAGATTGTAACTGGACCTGTAAGCATACCTTTAACAGGTTTGTCAGTTAAACTTTGAGCATATAATGTCTCTTTAACTGTTAATGGTGCTGTCCATTTAACATCTCCGTAAATGATTGGTGGCTTAACGGCACGAGAACCATATGATTGAACCCAACCAAACTTAGTTACTAAGAATCCGTTTAGCTTTTCACCGAAGAATTCAACCATGTCATTACGTTCAAATTCACCGTGTACTAATACGTCTAATCCAATTTCTTCTTGAATTTCAATCCAACGTTTAATTTCATTTTGTACGAATTCTTCGTATTTTTCATCTGATATACGATTGTTTTTCCAATCAGCACGGTATTTACGTACTTCTCTTGATTGAGGGAATGAACCAATCGTTGTTGTTGGTAAGTCTGGTAAATTTAATACTTGATCTTGTAAGACTTTTCTTTCTTTAAATGGTGTTGTACGTTCTGATTTAACTGAATCATAGTCATATTCTAGTTGTTTGAATGATTGACTTTCAAAGCGTTCATATTGCTCTTTTAATTCGTTATATAAAGTGTCATCATTTTCGTTAAATAATTGTTTTAAAGCATATAGTTCGTCTAATTTTTCAGTCGCAAAGCTTAAACCTTCACGAACTGAGTCGTCTAATGTTTCTTCTTCTAAAGTAACTGGCACATGTAATAATGAAGAAGATGGTTGAATAACTAATTCATCTGTATAAGATTGTAATGTTTCGATTAAATCTTTCTTCTCTTCAATATTAGTTGACCAAACATTTCTACCATCAACGATACCAGCGAATAAAGCTTTTTCTTTAGGGAATAAGCCATCTTTGATTTGTTGTAAGTTAAAGCCATTGTCATGTACAAAATCTAAACCGAAACCATAGACTGGTAGTTGACCAACAAAGTTTAAATCTACGCGTTCGAAATATGTTTGTAAGACAAGTTTCGCAGCAGGTGCCGCTTCGTTAAAGAATTCATATGCTTCTTTCGTAATATCTTGAAGATCAGCTGCACCGTCTGTTACGAGAATAGGCTCATCTACTTGGATGTATTCAGCACCAGCTTCAGTTAATTGCTCGAATACTTCTTTATATAATGGTAAAAGTGTTCTTACTTTTTCGTCGAAACTTTGGTCTCCACCTTTAGATAATGCTACGTATGTAACAGGTCCAAGAATAACTGGATGAGATGTTACACCAACTTCTTTAGAAAAGTTGAATTTCTCAAGTAACACATTGTTATTTAATTGAGGTGACACGTTGTCCCATTCAGGTACGATGTAGTGATAGTTTGTGTTGAACCATTTGATTAAAGCACTTGCAACATGATCTTTGTTACCACGTGCAATATCGAATAATAAATCGTCATCTACAGGACGTCCTTGGAAACGTTCTGGAATGATGTTAAATAGTAATGATGTATCTAACACGTGATCATATAGTGAGAAATCACCAGTAGGGATATGATCCACGTGATGGTCTTTCTGAATTGTTAAAATTTCTTTGTGTAAATTCTGCAACGTTTGATCTAATTCGGCTTTATCTATTTTTTTAGCCCAGTAACTTTCGATGGCTTTTTTCCATTCTCTTTTCTTACCTAGTCTTGGGAATCCTAAATTTGATGTTTTAATTGTCATAATATTGCCTCCTTGGTTTGTGTTCCAGTTTTTAGTTGTGAATAATTTGCTAATTCAACTGTTAAATCATATTTTAAAAATGGTGTAACTAAGTACAGGCCATTAAAATATTGGTGTACTGCATCAATCAATTGTTTACTCAAATTAATACTGAGTTCTCTTGTTGCATCTCTGTCGTCTTTGACTTTTTCAAAGGCGTTTAGCACAGTATCTGATAGTTTAATACCAGGTACTTCGTTGTGTAAGAAGAGTGCGTTATTGTAATTCGTAATTGGCATAATACCAATGAATATCGGGGCGTCTATATGTTTAGTTGCTTCGTATATTTCTTTAACTCTTTCAGGTTCATAAATCGGTTGTGTAATAAAGTATTCCATTCCAGATTCAATCTTTTTTTCTAATCTTTTGACTGCTGGCTCTAGTCGTCTTACATTTGGATTGAATGCACCTGCAACAGAGAAGTTCGTATTGCTTCTCAATGTATCTCCATCGGCGTTTATACCTTGATTGAACTGTGTAATGATTTCAGCTAATCCGCTAGAATTTACGTCGAATACACTAGTTGCGCCTGGGAAATTACCCACTTTAGAAGGGTCACCCGTAATCGTTAAAATGTCATTAATGCCAAGTAACGAAAGGCCCATTAGGTGAGATTGCAAACCGATTAAGTTTCTATCACGGCAAGCTAAGTGTACGAGTGGTCTAATTTTATACTTTTGTTTAATGACACTTGCTGCGGCAATGTTAGAAATTCTCACGCTCGCTAGTGAATTGTCAGCAAGCGTGACCGCATCTACACCTGCATCTTCAAGGGCTTGTATCCCATCAAAAAATTTATTCGTATCTAAATGTTTAGGTGTGTCTAATTCAACAATAACGGTTGGTCTTTGTTGAACAAGCTCTTTAATACTAGGTTCTTCTTTATTTTGCTTTTTGTACTGTTTTGTTTCGATTGGTATAACATTTTTATGCTTGATAGGCTTTAAATCTTTGACGACATTCTTTATTTTTTTAATATGTTCCGGTGTAGTACCACAACATCCACCTATTAATCTGACGCCTTGGTTAACGAGCTCTTTAGCTGCATCTGAAAAGTAATCTGAGTTATTATTGTATTTCAAGTCGTTGTCTTCTAAATCCAGTAAACTTGCATTTGGATAACATGAAAGGTAAGCATGATCAGGTAAGTCAATATGTTTAAATGTCTTAATCATATGGTATGGACCGTGATGACAATTTAAACCAACGACATCTGCACCGGCTTTCACTAATGTTTCTAATGCATCTGGTATAGGTGTGCCATTTCTCAAATAATTTGTATTACTTGCTGTTAGTTGAGCAATAATCGGAATGTCGTATCTTGCTTTTGTATCTTTTAAGACAGCAAGTAATTCTTCTAAATCGTAGTATGTTTCAAATAAAATACCATCTACACCTTCATTAACAAGTGTTTCAATTTGAATCTCTGTGTGATATTGAATGGCTTCAATTGATAAGTTACTCTTTTTGATATTACGAAAACCGCCTACTGTACCTAGAATAAATGTATGGTCGTTGCTCGCTCTTTTAGCGATTTGAACAGCTTCTCGATGAATTTCTTTTACGCGATGTTCTAAATTAAAATCTTGAAGCTTCTCAAAATTTGCACCGTACGTGTTTGTTTGAATAATATCTGCACCAGCTTCAATATATGAACGGTGAATTTGTTCTATCTTGTTAGGATGTGTCAAATTATAACTTTCTGGGCAAGTATCTAATCCTTCAGAGTAGAGGATGGTTCCAATTGCTCCGTCAGCTAATAAAATTTGGTTCTTTAACGCTTCTTTTAGACTCATATGTAGCCTCCTTTAATGCCCAATCGATATCTGTAATCAATTCTTTGACATCTTCTAAGCCGACTGACAATCTAAATAATCCGTTAGTGATACCACGTTCAGCTCTCACTTCTTCAGGGATGGCTGCGTGACTCATTGTAGCTGGGTGAGAAAGAATCGTTTCAACACCGCCTAAGCTTACAGATACAAGTGGGATATTAAGATGGTCAACAAATGCTTGTGCTTTTGATTCATCTTTAAGTCTGAATCCGAGCACGGCACCGCCATTTTTAGCTTGTCTTAAATGTGTGTCATTTGTGATTGGATAATAGACTGTTTCAATTGCTTCATTATCGATTAAATATCTATAAATTTGTTCTGTGTTATAAACAGATTGTTTAAATCTAATTGGTAATGTCTTTAAATGCTTAGCAAGTGTCCAAGAATCATAAACACTTAATCCTGAACCTGTACCATTTTGAATAAGGTAAATTTCATTTTTAAGTTCTGGGTCATTCACGACTACTGCTCCAGCTATGAGGTCACTGTGACCACCTAAGAATTTTGTAGCTGAATGAACGACGATGTCAGCACCTAGTTTCAATGGTGATTGTCCTAACGGTGTCATAAATGTATTATCGACAGCTAATAGTGCGTCGTGTTTACGTGCAATTTGGCTAACTCCATCAATATCTGTCACTTTAAAGAGTGGGTTAGAAGGTGTTTCAACATAGATCAATTTCGTATTTTCTTGAACAGCTTCTTTGATATTTTGTAAGTCTGTTTGATCGACAGTTGTAAATTCTATTTCAAATTTCTTAAGAATTTGTTCAGTTAGTCTGAACGTTCCGCCGTAAACATCATCTGGAAGAATCACGTGGTCTCCTGGTTTCAATGTTAAGAAGACAGCTGTTATTGCAGCAATTCCTGAACTAAATGCAAATCCGTAATTACCGCCTTCTAAATCTGCTAACTTTTCTTCAAGTAACTTTCTATTAGGGTTACCACTGCGTGCATAGTCAAATTCTTGATTGCCCCCTAAAGTTTCTTGATGGTAAGTCGATGAATAGTATAATGGTTGATTGCTTGATAAGTGCTCGTTACCTCTAGTGGAATCCAATATTAAAGACGTTTCTTTTGAATAGCTCATATTGACACTCCTTCTCTTCTTGAATTTTTTAAGGCTTGTAGTATGTCTTCGTAAATATCTTCGTAATCTTCTATTCCAATAGATAAACGGAGTAAATATTCATCAATACCGCGTTTATCTTTTTCTTCATCTGCCATATCTACATGTGTTTGTGTATATGGGAAAGTGATAAATGTTTCAGTACCGCCAAGACTTTCAGCAAATATACATAATTTAATATTTTGTAAGAAGCTATCAACGCTATATGCATTGTTTAAACGGATACTTAACATTCCGGTTTGACCTGAGTAAAGGACTTCATCAATGCTTTCAACAGATTGTAGTGAATGTGCTAACTTTTGAGCATTTTCAGTAGAACGGTCAAGTCGTAAATGTAATGTCTTTAAGCCTCTCAGTAATAAATAACTATCGAATGGTGAAAGTGTTGCACCGATCATATTATGAAATTGGCCAAGCACTTCACCTAAGTAGTCATCTGATACAGTGACAATGCCAGCTAACACATCATTATGACCACTTATGTACTTTGTAGCAGAATGTAAGACGATGTCAGCACCGTCTTTTAAAGGTGTTGATAAGTATGGTGTTAAGAACGTGTTATCTATAATCGTTAATATATTTCTTGCTTGTGCAATTTCATATAAAGGATTTAAATCTACTGAGAACATTAACGGATTTGAAATGGGTTCAATAAAGAATGCACGTGTATGTTCATTAATAGATGCGTTTACTTCATCAATATTTGAAAAGTCTATGTACTTAAATTTGATGTTGTATTGTTTTTCATAAAATTCAAATAATCTAAATGTGCCACCATATAAGTCGAATGACACTAAGATTTCATCATTTGGTTTAAATAAGTTACAAACTAATTGGATACTAGCCATACCACTTGATGTTGCAAATGAGTATTTACCACCTTCAAGTTTGGCAAATGCATCTTCAAAGTTTGAGCGAGTTGGATTTTTTGTTCTTGTATAATCAAAACCAGTCGAACAACCTAATTTTTCATGTTGATAGGCTGTAGAAAGATAAATTGGGTTTGTAGTAGCCCCAGTATGGTCTTTAGTTAATGAAATTTGAGCGAGTTGAGTAGATTTCATAATAGCCTTCCTCCCTAATGAATTTAAAAATAAAAATAAAAAAAGCTTCCGTCCTTTAAACCCGAAATAAATCGGATGTAAAGGACGAAAGCTTAGCTCGCGGTACCACCTTTGTTCGCAATGACATTACTGACATTACCTCTATAAGTACGAGTCTCTTACAAGAAGATATAATGGCAGTAAAATTGGTGAACAAATTCCAGTACGCCATCATCGCTAAAGAGACTTTAATACTGTATCGCTATAACGGGCGATCCCGTTGACACCTCAATATCGATGCCACCACTCCAAGGCCATTTTCAATCTTTCTTTCAATGTTCCCTTTCAGCAAATGGGAACTCTCTGATGATTGCAGTGTAAGATTTACTTTCCTTTTTATCGTGATTTTATTTGTTTTCGTTGTTGATATATTACACAATACTATGCGTATATTTTTTTGTCAACAACTTTTCTGAATATTTTAATTTATCGCTCAACTTTTCTTTTGTGCATATCCCTTTCAAAATTGTTATAATCTAATTTGGATGTTTTACGTGAAACATACGAGAATAAATAACGTGGTGATGAAATGAAAGAAAGAAATCAAGCATTAACAGATAAGATTTCTTATAACCATAGTCATGATAAAATTGTTGAACTTCCTTTAGAAAAATTAAGAAGGAATCCGTATCAACCGAGAGATTATTTTGATGAAGAAGCTTTGAGAGATTTAACTCAGTCTATTTCACAGCATGGTGTGTTGCAACCTATCGTCGTAAGAGAAACGATAAAAGGTTACGACATCGTAGTAGGTGAAAGAAGATTTAGAGCAAGTCAATTAGCTAACAAAGATTCAGTACCGGCAATCATTAAAAATTTAACCGATGAAGAAATGTTAGAACTTGCTATTATAGAGAATCTTCAACGTGAAAATTTAAAACCTCTAGAAGAAGCAAAAAGTTATGCGACGATGATGGAAGAACTGAACTTAAAACAACAAGACGTAGCAGATAGATTAGGGAAATCAAGATCATACATTGCAAATATCTTAAGGTTGCTCAACTTACCACCAAGTGTAAAAAAATTAATCAACGAAGAAAAAATATCAAGTGCACATGGTAGAACATTACTTGGTTTAGATAAGAAACATCAATTAGATCAAGTGGCTAAAAAAGTTGTAAAAGAACATATGAGTGTTAGAGCATTAGAAGAATATATTAAACAGTTAAATGCTCATGGCCAAGACAAGAAAAAGAAATCCAAACAACCGAAACCTAATTTCTTAGTTAAACATGAATATCAATTAAAAGAAAAGTTTGGAACGAATATTGATATTTCTAAGACTAAAAAAGTAGGTAAAATTTCTCTTGAATTTAATTCTGAAGATGAATATAAGAGAATATTAGAATTATTGTTAGAAGAATAAGAGGTGTAAAAGTGAATAAGATTATGAACATCATCCATAAATTGATAGACCCATTTATGGATCCAGAAAATTGGCAGAAGTGGATAGAACAAATATTAATCGGTATATTCTACATTGTATTAGCTTACATCATTATTAAAGTACTTCACAAAGTTGTAGAGAAATTCTTTACAACGAAATACGGAACTAAGAGGGTAGGGAAGTCTAACAAGCGTGCTAAAACAATGGTTAACTTACTACAAAATGTTATTTCCTATGTCGTATGGTTTATAGTTGCGACAACCATTTTAAGCAATTTAGGCATAAGAGTTGAAAGTATTATTGCTGGTGCCGGTGTTGTAGGGTTAGCAATTGGTTTCGGCGCACAAACATTAGTGAAAGATGTCATTACGGGCTTCTTTATTATTTTCGAAAATCAATTTGATGTTGGTGATTATGTAAAAATTAATACGACAGGTACCACTGTTGCGGAAGGAACTGTACAATCAATAGGAATGAGATCTACAAGAATATTATCATTTGCTGGTGATTTAACGATACTTCCTAATGGTACAATGAATGAGATTGTAAACTTCTCAATTCATAACGGTATGGCTATCGTAGAAATCCCTGTATCTATTAAAGAAGATTTAGATGAAGTTGAAAGTAAGTTAAATGAATTTTTACCAACAGTTAAAGAAAGATATGAAATTTTCATTAAAGATCCTGAAATTTTAGGTGTAGAAACTGTGACAGCAGGGGAAGCAACGATTAAAATAGCAGGTGAAACAGAACCAAATGAACATGCATCAGGTGCAAGAATCTTAAGAAGAGAAGTGAAATCTTTCTTCGATAAAGAAGGTATTCAAGCGCCAATTCCAACAATGGTTTCTTATAATCCAAATAACATTCAATAATCATCTAATCGGGAGGCAAAAATATGATCAAATCATATGAGTTAAATGATATCGTTGAAATGAAAAAACAACACGCATGTGGGTATAATAGATTTAAAATTATAAGACTCGGTGCAGATGTTAGAATAAAGTGTGAAGAATGTTCTCGTAGTATCATGCTACCAAGACAAGAGTTTAATAAAAAAATTAAAAAAATATTAGTAAAAGGACAAGGTGAATAAAATATGGCATTAACAGCTGGCATAGTAGGATTACCAAACGTAGGTAAATCAACATTATTTAACGCAATTACGAAAGCAGGAGCACTTGCAGCGAACTATCCTTTCGCAACAATCGATCCTAACGTAGGGATTGTAGAAGTACCAGACCATCGTTTACAAGAATTAACGAAATTAGTAAAACCTAAGAAAACTGTACCAACAGCATTCGAATTTACAGATATTGCAGGTATCGTTAAAGGTGCATCTAAAGGTGAAGGATTAGGAAATAAATTCTTATCACATATCCGTGAAGTAGATGCGATTTGCCAAGTCGTACGTGCATTTGTTGATGAAAATGTAACACACGTATCAGGAAAAGTAGATCCAATCGATGATATTGAAGTTATTAATATGGAATTAGTATTAGCTGACTTAGAATCAGTAGAAAAACGCTATGAAAGAGTAGCAAAAATGGCAAAACAAAAAGATAAAGATGCAGTGGCTGAAGAAAAAGTATTAGCAAAAATTAAAGAAACATTAGAAAACAATAACCCAGTAAGAAGTTTAGAATTCACACCAGAAGAAAAAGCAATCGTGAAACATTTAAGCTTACTTACTTCTAAACCAATGTTATATGTAGCAAACGTAGCAGAAGATGAAGTAGCAAGTCCAGAAGATAACGAATACGTACAAAAAATCGAAGAATACGCAAGTAACGAAGGTTCACAAGTTATCGTTATTTCAGCAAAAATCGAAGAAGAATTAGCAACATTAGATGACGAAGACCGCGAAATGTTCTTAGAAGATTTAGGCGTAGAAGAAGCAGGATTAGACAAATTAATCCGTGCATCATATAACTTATTAGGATTAGCAACATACTTTACAGCAGGTGAACAAGAAGTAAGAGCATGGACATTTAAAGAAGGCATGACAGCACCACAATGCGCAGGAATCATCCATACAGACTTCGAAAGAGGCTTCATAAGAGCAGAAACCGTAAGTTATGACGATTTATTAGCAAATAACGGTATGAACGGTGCTAAAGAAGCGGGTAAAGTAAGATTAGAAGGTAAAGAATACCTAATGAAAGACGGAGACGTTGTACACTTTAGATTTAATGTGTAAGATAAAGGCCAATAGTGTTTATGCACTATTGGCTTTTTCTGTGATATCATTGAGAAAAAGATTGTAAAAAGTAATACTCTATGCTATAATTCTTGATTGTGAGTAATGAAAATTATTCCTTGCTTAATACTGAGTTATTAGGCCGCATAGACCACAAGGAGGTGTAAATTGATGAGAACATATGAAGTAATGTACGTAGTACGTCCAAATATCGAAGACGAAGCTAGAAAAGCTGTCGTTGAGCGTTTTAAAGGAATCTTATCTTCAAACGGTTCAGAAATCATCGAAGAAAAGGATTGGGGTAAACGTCGTTTAGCTTATGAAATCCAAGACTTCACAGAAGGTTTCTACAACATCGTTAGAGTTAAGTCTGAAAATGACGAAGCTATCAGTGAATTTGATCGTTTAGCAAAAATCTCTGATGATATCATTCGTCACATCGTAGTACGCGAAGAAGAAAAATAATTTAACTTATAAAATGGGGGAGATTAAATGATTAATCGTGTTGTATTAGTCGGTCGATTAACTAAAGATCCGGAATACAGAGTAACACCCTCAGGCGTTCAAGTTGCTACTTTTACTTTAGCTATTAATCGTACTTATACGAACCAGCAAGGTGAAAGAGAAGCTGACTTTATCAACTGTGTTGTATTTAGACGTCCCGCAGAGAATGTAAACAATTACTTATCTAAAGGTAGTCTGGCAGGAGTTGAAGGTCGTCTACAATCTCGTAGCTACGAGAACCAAGAAGGTCGTCGTGTTTATGTAACTGAAGTTGTTTGTGACAGTGTTCAATTCCTTGAACCAAAAGGCGCAAACCAACGTCAATCTGGTAATGATAATCAATCATATAACCAAAATAATAACGAATTCCAAAATTATGGACAAGACTTTGGTGGTAACCAACAACAAGGACAAAAAGCACCTTCAAATCAACAGTCAAATAATCAACAATCAAGTAATCCATTTGCAAACGCTAATGGCCCAATTGATATCAGTGATGATGATTTGCCGTTCTAATAGTTGATTGAAACGAATATAAATTGATAAACATTTAACGAGAAGGGAGGAACACAATCATGGCAGGTGGACCAAGAAGAGGTGGTCGTCGTCGTAAAAAAGTTTGTTACTTCACAGCAAACGGTATTACACATATCGACTACAAAGATA
Source organism: Mammaliicoccus sp. P-M58 (assembly GCF_022386165.1). Lineage (NCBI taxonomy): Bacteria > Bacillati > Bacillota > Bacilli > Caryophanales > Staphylococcaceae > Mammaliicoccus > Mammaliicoccus sp. P-M58. The sequence goes on along the minus strand of NZ_JAJNJI010000002.1, from coordinate 89,618 downwards.
CAGATTTACTTAAAAAGTTTATCTCAGAAAGAGGTAAAATCTTACCACGTCGTGTAACAGGTACTTCAGCAAAATACCAACGTATGCTTACTGTAGCTATCAAACGTTCACGTCACATGGCTTTATTACCATACGTTAAAGAGGAACAATAAGAATTAGCGTATAACATAACCCTCTAGCAATCAGGCTAGAGGGTTATTTTTGTGTTTGGAATTATAGAAAAGATGTTATTTATGATGACAACGATATTATTGTGAATAATTTGGAATTATTAAAAGCATAAATAGTATAAACATTGCTAGTGCGCTGAAGTAAATAGACGTCTTATTTCTTATATATACTTTAGATATTGTTTCACAAATTAATAATTGAGTTAAAAAGCTAAATACAAACAAGAATAATAAACTAAAGATTAGATTTAATAAATTAATATTTGTTAAATCAATAGAAATAATCATAAACATAGCCAGAAATAAAATTATTGTATAAATAAAGTATTGGAAAAGAATGTTTATTTTATCTAATAATCTTCTAATAAATTCAAAGTCAAAGATGTATTTTAGTAAAAATATGTTTACTGAAATAGAGAAAATAAATTGTAAAAATAGTAAAGACGTTAAATTATTAAAAAAAGATACCTTTTGATCCAAGAACGTCGTTATTATAGATAATAATAAAATGAGAAATACGATGAATAAATTTGTTTTTCTATACATAAAAAAAGCTCCAATAAATTAATTGATTTTTACTGCGTTTTGAAAGCTATCAGGTGCATCTTTCTTATTGTTTATAATATCAATATAATCAAGTATAACATCTTCCCCAATACCTGTAGTGTATACTAAGTATGATTCATTGTAAGATAAAAAAAGAGGCGACCGTCGCAACAGTCAACCTCAAGTACACTCCGCAGATATGTACCGCAATTTGATTATAATTTTAATCTATATTTAGATAATTATCAATATTATTGATGAACTTTAATTACCATTATTGAAACCAGAATTAAATATTTCCTGAATTCCTTGTTTTAAATCTTCTCCTACAACTATGTCGGACATTTCTTCTAATGTTTTAGACACTTTACTATTAAACTCCCAGTCATTTGCTGTGATAATAAATACTTTTGAAGCGGGATTTTCTTTTATATGATCAACTAATATTTCAATGTTTTTCCTTTTATTGTTTTTGGATTCACTGGATAATATATTGCAAATTCGCCAAAGTTAGGAGTATTTGAGGTATATAAATTTAACTGTAATGATAAATCATTTAATGTGAAGGTTGTGTTTAATGGTATCTCTTTTGTAAGCATGTCTTGTTCTGTCAGATCTTTGAAAACTTCTTTAGAATGAGCATTTAATGTTCCTTTTGAATATTAGGATTGAGTTTCTATTGCAGCTAAAATGGATAATAATTTTATCTCATGAAACATACCTTTCGTTAACACTATTCGGTTATCGCTACTTAAAAATTTAATAAATTGCTTTTTAAACTCTTGAAATATTTCCATATAATCACTCCAAAAATGTAAGGTTAGTAAGTACATTTTATTATACTATGAAATTGAAATAAATATGTCCATTTCATTTGTTGTAAAAATACAATATAATAATGAGTAATAGAATTTATGGGATGTGTGTTTATGAAGGCTATTTATGACCTTATTAAAAGTGATGCGGATATGATTTATATTTTAGAAGTTGTAGAAAGCATGAATTTAAATGATTCTTGGGTTAGCGCGGGTTTTATAAGAAATAAAATTTGGGATACGATTCATGGTTATACAGATAAGACACCATATAATGATGTTGATGTTATATTTTATAATACTGACTGTCTAGATGAATCTATTGAGAAGCGATATGAAGAGCAATTAAGAGATATTGATTCTAGCATACCTTGGTCAGTAAAAAACCAAGCTAGAATGCATTTGAAAAATGATTTTAATCAATATATTGATTCGAAGGATGCTGTAGATCATTATCCAGAAGCGCCAACCGCTATTTGTGCTAGGATAAAAAATGGTGAGTTAGAAGTACATTATAACTACAGTGTTCTAGATTTGTTTAATGGTATTGTTTCACCAACTCAATATTTTAATCATGACTCTGGTAGATATGACGTTTATTTGGATAGAATTAATCAAAAACAATGGCATAAGCAATGGCCGAATTTAAAAAGATATACTTAGAATTAACACAACAAGGAGAATAAAAATGGGGATAAAATTTTATTTAGCAGGTAGTTTTGGAAATAAGAATGTTGTAAATAAACTTATAAAGAGCTTAGAACAACACGGCTTACAAAATATTTATAATTGGACGCTGAATGATAAAGCAATTAATAAAGAGGATTTAAGAAAAATTGGTCAATCTGAAGCGGATGCAGTAAAAAATTCAGATATACTGTTAGCTATATTGCCAGGAGGTAAAGGGACACATACAGAAATAGGTATTGCGATAGGACATAATAAACCTATTCTATTATTAGCACAAAATGAAAAAATATTTGAAGCTGACAATGCAGCTACATTTTATTTCCTAGAAAATGTTTATCGAAAGCAACTTGATAGGATTGATGTATATGAAGAAGTTATAGGTATTATTGAATCTGTGAAATAATATGGTCATGTCTTAAATATAAATAAAGGATGATGTTTCATGAAGTCGGTTAGTGTATATCATTATGATGCATTTAGTTTAGAAGCGAATAAAGGAAATCCTGCTGGTGTGGTATTAGATAGTGAAGGATTAACAGATGAAGATATGCAAGAAGTTGCGAAACAAATTGGATTTAATGAAACAGCGTTCCCTTTAAAATCAAGCCGTGCTGATTTTAGGATACGATATTTTACGCCAGGTCATGAAATGGATTTGTGTGGACATGCTACTGTTGGAACAATCGCAGCAATGAAACAACATGGATTATTAGAAGATAAGAATGAATATACAATAGAGACGAATGCAGGTATTTTACCAATTACATTAAATATTGAAAATGATAATATTTATATAACGATGCAACAAGCTAGTCCTCAATTTGAAGCGTTCAATGGATCGAAAGTAGATTTGGCTCATGCTATCGGAATTGATGAGGCAGATATTGTAGAAGAATGTCCTATTGTTTATGGGAGTACAGGAGCATGGACATTATTAGTACCTGTTAAGAATCTAGAAGTATGTAAAAGAATGACTCCACAAAATAAATTATTTCCAGAAATTTTAAAAGAAAGACCCAAAACTTCAATTCATCCTTTCTGTATGGAAACATACAAAGAAGACTTACCTATGCATGCAAGACATTTTTCCTCACCATTTTCAGGAACGACTGAAGACCCAGTTACAGGAACTGCTTCTGGTGTAATGGGTGCGTACTATGCTCAATATATAAATACATCTGCTAAATATCCACTTGAACTAATCGTTGAACAAGGACAAGAAATAGGAAAAGATGGACAAGTGTATGTGCATGTCAATAATATAAACAATCAAATTAATATCGAGATCACAGGTAGTGCAGTATACGTTAAAGAATTAATAGTAGAATTATAATCATTTAGACTGCTGGAACACTAAAAACCCTCTCTAGTAAAAGACTAGAGAGGGTTTTTAGTGTTTCTGTAGTAGAGTTCTTGATAATTTCCCCATTCATTATCAAGCTCTGATTTAGTTACAATTTTATAAGGATTAAAAATGGTTTGTCCATTTTTATTTACGAATAAATCATCATCAATTTGATATGCTGCATGTACTACAGCTTTATTTTCTAAATAAACAATTACATCACCGTTTTGATTACCTTCTGAAACTAATTCGTAGTTTAAAGATTTAAGGTTAGTTAGAAAAGCATCTTCTTTTATCCACTGGTGTAATATATTTTTATCACTAGTAATAGCATAAAGGACTGTTGAAAGACAGTTTGATCCTTGATGTTTTGGAAAAGTAGAAACAATTGAACTTAAATGATTGGGTAATTGCAATGTTGAATGTTGTGTTACGTGATTATCACAATATCTATCTACTCTATTTTGGAAAAACTGTCTTTGTTTATTTGTTGTTAATTGACTCCACTTTTGTGAAGTAATGAGGTTACCTTCTAAGAATAGTGGATTGTTAACTCTTTCTTGTTCCTGAAGTATATATGTTTTTGAATCTCTGTTAAGATTTTCAAACCATCCTTTAGAAGCTTGGATTACATAATTGTAATCACTTAAATTCCAAAACTCATATAAGTTATTTGTATCAATATTAAATGAACTTGTTGTCTTAAATGCATCTTTAAGAGTGATAACTACATCTTCATTTTCAAAAGGGATATCTTTAACAAAAAATAAATCAAAATTATTATAATAATTTTCAGACCAATATTTAAGTATTTGTTCAGTAGGATATATTTTCATAACTATACCTCAATTCTAATAACTTAAAATTTATTAAATTTCAGTTTTTCTATAACATGGTCGTGATTTTTATATAGTACGAGATCTGCTCTGTTTTTAGTTGGTAAGATGTTTTTGGTTAAATTGACTTCGTTAATATTGTCCCATAGATCTGTTGCTATTTTTAAGGCTTCTTCTTTTGGGATGTCTCGATATTTATAGAAATGTGAGTCTGGCTTCTGGAAAGCTTCTTCTTGAAGTAGTAAGAAGCGATTGAGATACCATTTCTTCATATTTTCTATTGTTGTGTGTAAATATATTTTGTAATCAATATAATCACTTACGAGTTCTTCTTCATGTGGACTTACTTGGAAGATATTCACGCCTTCTATAATAAGAATGTCCGGACAGTCTATGTTGTGATACTGGTCTTTAAGACGGTCGTATGTGATATGTGAATACGTGTATGTTGGAATGTTAGGCTCGTTGTTCTTAATTTGTTTTAAGTGACTGATTAATGTTTTTGTATCATAACTTTCAGGAAATCCTTTTTTAGAAAGTAAGTCTTTATCGATGAGTTCTTGTTTAGGCATGATATAACCATCAGTCGTAATCAGATCAACTTTCCAGTCCGCGTTATATTCTTGTAGTAAGTTTAAAAGCAGCCTTGAGACAGTGCTTTTCCCTACAGAAACCCCTCCTGATATTCCAATAATAAAAGGTGGTGTATTATTTTTGTTATGTAATTTGTTGTTAATGTTAGATGAATAATCTTTATGGAACTTAACTTTGTTTGTCAAAAAATTAATGAGTGGCAAATAGAGTTCATTAATTTCTGAATTTGTTAAGTTATCATTTAAACTGATAATTTCTTCTAAGTTTAAATGACTTGTATCCATATCTAATTTAAAATTTGTGTTTTGCCATTCTTCTTTTGTGAATTTCATAATGAGTTCCTTTACTTAAGAATTTTTCACTTTTTATAGTACTCGTATAGGGTAACATAAATAGTCATGAAAGTGCTTTATTAATTTTGAAAAATTCTTATATACTATGTTATTCATGTACATCATGATTTTCTTTATAGTGTTAAAATGTATAGAAGATATGGGAATTATTAAAAATTGTCTTAATATAATTTTGAATTTGAGGTGACTGGAAGATGAATGGTTCTATACATCATTTAGAGATCTATGTTAGTGATATAAATAAATCTAAAAACTTTTATAGTTGGTTATTAGGACTGCTAGGATATAGTTTATATCAAGAATGGAGAGAAGGTTTTAGCTTTAAATTAAATGAAACGTACATAGTATTTGTACAAGTGGACGATTCATTTAAACAATATGGATATCATCGTAAAAGGATTGGATTAAATCATTTGGCATTTACAGTTGAAGATAGAGTAACAGTGGATGGTATCAATATTATTTTGGAACAAAAAAATATTAATAGACTGTATGATGATTTATATCCATATGCTGGAGGTAATCATCATTATGCTGTTTATTTTGAAGATCCAGATAAAATGAAAATTGAAATAGTATCTAAAGAATAACACCACCTCTAGATTTGATATAAAGGTGGTGTTATTCTTAAAATTCTGCTATGACAAGTTTGTCTTCAAGGACTTGGTTTACAAAGTTTACGGTTGCTTCTCTTGATATAGGGTTATGTCCTAGCTTTTTATTGTTGTATAATATGAACTTTATGTTTGAACTGTTTATTTCGTATTTATCTAAGAAACTACAAAATGAATCGAAATGTCTAGTCATATCAGTCTCACATAATCTGTTTTGGATGTAGTAAATTTTAGGTACATATTTTTGTTTGCGAAATAAGCTCGTGATCGATAGTCTAAGTGCGTATTGTTTTTTGATATAATCGCGTGAACGGTTGGGAAATATTTTAGTGTATAATTTTTCAACGTTCACTTTATCGTAACGATCTACGTAACATTGTGGATTGTTCACTACAGCAGTTGTGCCTTTATGTAATGTTGCTAAATACATAGACATAAAGCCACCTGCTGATGAACCACAATAGACGACATTTTGAGATTCTATTTGGAGTGCTTGCGTGACTTGTTGCGCAATTTCAGAATAGTCTTTTAAGAAATGACGTTCTTCTCTTCCAACACCCCAACCAATACGTAATTGCTTATAATGAACAGTTCTGTCATCTATATAAAGACAATTTGCATTAAAATCTTCATGCCATTTACTTCTCATAAAGACAGGTGGTTTACTTTTAGATGGATCAATCGCACCATTTGAAAATACAACTAATTTATGATTATCTTCTTTAAGATTTAACTTGATATAGATGTCTAATTCATCTTTCATGATTTTCACAACTTGATTATTATGCGCCCATAAAAGGTCATTGTTCAAATCTTCGTAATTTAATGTTTCCATGATGTGAAACACTCCTAATGGTTAATATTCATTACAAATACTTAATATAAAATTCAATATAACAAAGTACTCTAGCAATTAACAATTATATAGTGGAAATTTACAAAAACTTAACAAAAAAGAGGCTAGGCATCATGCCTAACCTCTTCTTAAAGGGATTAAATATTAAATAATCTTTGGAAGAATCCTTTTTTCTTAGGTTCTTCTTCAGTTTCTGATTTGATTTCTTCTTTTACTTCTTCTTTGTTTTCTGAAGGTGTTGAAGTTTCGTCTACTGTCGTTTCTGGTAATTTTTCTTCAGTAGATGCTGCTTTGTCAGTCGTTTCTTCTTTAGATGTAGTTGCATCTTTCTCTTTAGCTTCTACTGCTTTATCAGTAGTCGTTACTGGTTTAACAGCAGTTTCTTTATCTTCTGATTTCACTTCAGCTTGTGTTTCTGATTTAGCTGGCTCTTCAGCTACAGCAATTTTTGTTTCTTCTTTTTCTTCTTGTTTGTTCGTTTCAACTGATTCACTAGAAGTCTTATCTTCTGAAACTGCTTTAGAACTTTGTGGTTGTTCAGCTTGTTTCGTTTCAACTTTAGTATCGTTCTCTTGAGCGGTAGCCTCAGATTGTTGAGGTGCTTGTAATGCTAAAGTTTGTTCTAGTTTCTGTTGTTGAATATGTACTTGTTGCAACATTTCACCAAGCATTTGTCTTTCTCTACGCATATGTTGAACTTCTAATTTTAATTCTTCAATTAAATGTTGTAGTTCAGGTGTTTGATTAGCGGGTTCGTCTTTAACAAGAACTTGTAAAAAGTCTTTCTCTTGTTCAAGTGTTTCGAATGCTTGGTCATAACTATTTGTTTCTTTAACTTTTTCCGCTATTTCTTGGAAAAGTTCGATATCTTCTTCTTGGAAGTCTGTCGCTTCTCTTCCACGATATTCTGTCTTAGAAAGTTGATATCCTCTGTCTTCTAAGTGTTGTACAATTTTTCTAACTTGCTTTTCACTAAGACCTACTTTAGCTGCGAATTCTTTAGTTAACATATTATAAATCATCCTTTATTTGACAGTAATTTAATAGGTAGGGTTGTCTGTCGGCAGACAACCTTCACACTTCCCTTTATACATTACATGTAAATAACAGAAAGTTCAAGTATTTATTGTATTAATTGTGAAAAGTATTATATGCAAAAAAGAAATATGTTATTATTTAGGAAATTAGAACAATAAAAATTAATATTGGAGCTGTTAGATATGTCTAATAATACTGAGAAAAAAGCTTTTAAACCAATTTGGATTATTGTTAGTTTTGTTGTATTAATTGGAATATTGTTATTACCGACTTCAAATGATTTACCTGTTATGGCAAAATGTGCGCTAGCGATTTTAGCTTTTGCAGTTATTATGTGGGTAACAGAAGCCGTAACTTATCCTGTATCAGCGGTCATGATTGTTGGACTGATCGTTGTACTCATTGGATTTAGTCCAGTTCAAAATTTAGGAGATGCTTTAGGCAATCCGTCAGCAAATGGAAAAGCTTTAGAAGGGGATGCATTACTAGGTACAGGCAATGCATTACAAATGGCTTTAAGCGGATTTTCAGGATCTGCAGTGGCACTCGTTGCAGCAGCATTATTCTTAGCTACAGCGATGCAAGTAACCAATTTGCATAAACGTTTAGCATTACAAGTACTTTCTATTGTAGGAAACAAAACAAATAGAATTGTTATCGGTGCAATTGTAGTTTCTATTATTTTAGCATTCTTTGTACCTTCAGCTACTGCAAGAGCTGGTGCTGTTGTACCCATCTTATTAGGAATGATTGCTGCATTTAATACATCTAAGAACAGTAAATTAGCAGCATTATTGATTATTACAGCCGTGCATGCTGTCTCAATATGGAATATAGGTATTAAGACTGCCGCCGCTCAAAATATCGTTGCGATAGGGTTCATTAATAAATCAATGGGACAAGATGTTTCTTGGGGTGAATGGTTCTTGTATGCAGCACCATGGGCGATTATCATGTCAGTCGTCTTATACTTTGTGATGATTACTGTCATTAAACCTGAAGAGAAAGAAATAGAAGGTGGAAATGAATTAGTTAAAGCACAATTAAAAGAATTAGGACCAGTTTCAGCAAGAGAGTGGCGACTCATTACGATTTCTATCTTATTATTATTTTTCTGGTCTACCGAAAAAGTGCTCCATCCGATTGATTCATCTTCAATAACAATCATTGCATTGGCAATTATGTTAACACCTAAAATCGGTGTCTTTACTTGGGAAGATGTTGAGAAGAAAATTCCTTGGGGTACAGTTATCGTATTTGGAATTGGTATCTCACTAGGAACAGTATTGTTGGAAACAACAGCGGCACAATGGTTAAGTGATAAAACATTTGGATTGATGGGACTTAATCATATGCCACTAATCTCAACCATTGCACTCATTTCTATATTTAATATTTTAATACATTTAGGATTTGCGAGTGCAACGAGTTTATCTTCAGCATTAATACCTGTATTTATAGCTTTAACACAAACATTAAATTTAGGTGACCAATCTATCGGGTTTGTACTTATACAACAATTCGTGATTAGCTTTGGTTTCTTATTGCCAGTTAGTTCACCACAAAATATGCTGGCATACGGCACAGAAACATTTACCGTTAAAGACTTTATTAAAACAGGTGTACCACTCACAGTTATTGGATACTTATTAATTATCTTGTTCAGCATGACATATTGGAAGTGGATAGGATTGATATAGAAGTTGAAGATGTGAGTTAAAGGGGCTGCTGAGATGAGAAATCGTTGAAGTCATGGCTTAAGTCTTGAATAAAGCCAAGAGATCATCCAACTCCATCCGAACTACATAAAAAAGCCGCTCAATTCCCAAAAAATTGAACGGCTTCTTCTTTGTGTTATTTAAATTAATTGCCCGATGAATACGGCGATGATGATAATTGGAAGTACAAATTTAACTAAGAAATACCATGTATTTACAAAGAGTCTTCCTTTTTTAGTATCGCTCATATTTAATTCTTTCATAATGATTTCTTTATTGAATATATGACCAACGAAGATGGTTACGCCTAATGCACCTATTGGCATTAAGATATTCGCGACTAAGTAATCCATATTATCAAAGAATGTACCGACACCGAATGTAAAGTCTTGGAGTAACCCGTTTGAAAGTGCTGATGGTATCCCGAATATAAAGACTAATATACCAATGATATATGACCATTTTTTTCTATTATCATTATTGTTTTTAGTAATGTTTGAGATATTCAATTCTAATAACGAAATTGAAGATGTAATGGCTGCGAATAAAAATAATATTAAAAATAGTAAATAGAATAATTGACCGACAAACATTTGATCAAATACTTGTGGAAGGACGATAAATAATAATCCTGGTCCTTGGTTAGGTTCTAATCCAAATGCGAAAATAGCTGGGAAGATGGCTAAACCGGCTGCTATTGATACAGCTATGTTCATCCATACAATGGCATTCGCACTTTTGACGATATTTGTTTTACGATCTAAATATGAAGCGTATGTCATCATACCACATGTTCCTAATGATAATGCGAAGAACGATTGTCCTAGAGCATATAGTATACCTTCAGCACTTAAATCCGATACTTTTGGTTGTAGGAAATATTGAATTCCGTCTAAAGCGCCGTCTAAAGTGATCGATCTAATAATGACAATTACGAACGATATAAATAAAAGTGGCATCATGACTTTTGAAGCTTTCTCGATACCTTTTTCTACACCTTTACTGACAATAACTACAGTGAAAAGTATAAAAGCAAACTGACTCGCTAATGAATAAAATGGATTAGATATATAATCATTAAAGATGTTGCCGTAATTATGTGATTGCGTTAATCCAAAGCTGTCTAAAAGTGTACGTATAATATATAAAATGATCCAACCACCGATAACACTATAGAATGAAAATAGTACAAAGACTGTTAAATTTCCAAGCCATCCTACTAAATTCCAAGATGATTTACCGGACACTTTTTTGAAGATGTTAGTAGAATATGTTCTACCATAGCGACCCAATACAAAGTCACTTAAAAGTAGTGGTAAGCCGACAAGCAATGTGAAAATAATAAATATTAATAAAAATGCGCCACCACCGTATGTTCCAGCCATGTATGGGAATTTCCATACAGCACCAATTCCTATAGCTGACCCGGCGCTTGCTAGAACGAAACCGATACTGGACGACCATTGAGATAAATTTTTCATATATATTCCTTCTTTTAATTTGATATTCACTTTAAAGCGGTAAAGCTTTTAAGTAAAAAAATAAAACTCACAGCAATGAATTTTACACTATATTTTTGGATAATGCAATATTAAAAATATCGGCAACATAAGTTAGTTGCCGATAGGGTATCATAATTAATAGAACGAATAAAGAACTTATTCGCCGATTGAACCGTTACTTTCATCATTCCAAGCGATGATTCTATCTACTGGTAATCTACTAGAATCATGTGGTGGTTTAACACCTTTACCAATAGCGATTAAATGAGCTGGTACATATCTAGAAGTATCAATATTTAATGCTTCTAATACAGCTGTTTTGTCAAATCCGCCGATAGGGTTTGTATCGTAACCATGATCAGTCGCAATAAGCATTAATTGCATAGAGGCTAAGTTTGCATCCATTAAACCTTGTGCATTAAAGTAACTTTCGTCAGCACTGCTAATTAAATTTGAAATTGTTTCAATAAAGTAATCCTTTGAATTTTCATCCATATAACCAAGTTCAACATTCTTCTCGTAAATATCGCTCACATATTCAGCGTGTTTTAAATCTGCAAGTACAAGAATAATTGCACTTGATGAATGTAATTGTCTTTGGTTGAACTGTACAAGATGGTCTAATTTTTGTTTTGTTTCTTCAGAATCGATGATAACAAAGCGCCATGGTTGTAAGTTGATTGATGAAGGTGCTTTAGTAGCAAGTGCTATCATTTCTTTTATTTCTTCTCTTGGAATTTTGAAGTTTGGGTCGAATTCTTTAACTGATTTTCTTTTATTAATAATTTCAGTTAATGAAAGCTTTGAGTGTGTCATTTTATTTCTCCTTTTAGTATGATGTCATTATAATGCACCAATTAACTAAAAAAATAAAATGATTAGCTTACGAAATAAATTTTTTTAGGAGGGATTGTCGTTGGAAGAGAAAATATTAATCTCAGAACTAGATAAACCGATTTTTCTAGCGGGTATGGCTGGAGGTATTACAACACCTGATTTAGTGGCTTCAGTTTGTAATGAAGGCGGCTTTGGACAAATTGGCGCTGGATATATGACGCCTGATGCTTTAGCTAAAGATATAGACCAAATTAGACAAATGACAACTGAACCGTTTGGTATCAATTTATTTGTGCCAGAGTATCCGGCTATTGATCAAGAAAAAGTTGATTTTATGAATAAAATATTACATCCCATAACTGAAAAATTAAACAGTAAACAAATACAGGATGTTTCAATAGATGTTAATTTTGATGATATGTTAAACGTGATTATAGATAAACATGTTGAATATGTAAGCTTTACATTTGGTAAGCCTTCAGAAAGCCTCATTCGCAAATTACATGATCATCATATTAGCGTAATTGGTACTGCAACAAATTTAAATGAAGCTCAAGCTTTGGAATCCATAGGTATTGATGCGATAGTGATTCAAGGTAGTGAAGCGGGTGGTCATAGAGGTTCATTTGAACAATCATTGCCAGAAAATCGCCTTACAACTGAGCAATTGTTTAATCAAACATATCCTTTGATTAACGTTCCATTAATAGTAGCGGGCGGTATCACAACACCTGAATTAGCGAAAAATTATATTCAAAAAGGTGCTCATGCAGTTCAACTGGGTACAGCATTCTTAACGACACATGAAAGTGGTGCACCAGAAGTGCATAAAGAGAGCATATTAAAGGCGCATCCAGATGATATTATATTAACGAATACGTTTAGTGGTCGTTATGCAAATGGTATTATAAATCCATTTATACAGTATATGGAACAGTTTAAAGATGATATTTGTCCGTATCCAATTCAAAATATATTAACACAACCTTTAAGAGGGCAGTCTAAAAAGTTAAATAAACCAGATTATATGAATTTATGGTGTGGTACAAATCCAGAAGGTGCTAAAGATGAAAGTGTCCGTGAATTAATGGAAAGATATCATAAAGCAATAAAAAGCTGACATCGATTGCGATGTCAGCTTTTCAAACTTATAAATCCATAGATTCTAATAATTCGTATACAAATTCTCGATCGTTTTCATTTCCGTGTATGTACTTGTTGATGTAACAAGAACGAATACTCGGTGAGATAACGTCTTTTTGAAGCGGCAAGTATTGCTTAATATATAAATCTATAGGTGTAGGTGCTAATGATTTTTGTGGATTAGGTTGTATATAAGGGATGTCTTGTTGAACTTCATAACCATGTCTATTAAAGAAGTTCTTACGCAGAATCGCTTCTTCTTTACCACTGTTGTTTTCGTATGATTCTTCTCCAAACGATTCCAACATAATCATGTTAGCATCTCTTCCATGAACATCTTGAGCATGTTTATGCAGTTCTGCTTCAATTCTTTCCAACGTTTGTCCACCAACACGCTGATTGCGGTATTCGGGATGCGTCATTAAATAAATAATAAAAGCTGAATTTGTTGTAGGTTCATAATGACCTGTAGACAAACTTACGACCGTGTCATCAATTAAACCAACTAAAAATATATAATGTTTCTTAATGTACTCAGATGTAAGCGAGTGGATGAAGACGTGGCGGTCTTCTCGCACCTCTGCCTTAAAAATATCTTCATACATTTCTAATGCTTTTTTGAATAATGGATCATCGATAGATGTGACAACTTCAAAATTCATAGTTATGAACCCCTCATAATCAATATTTTATAATATTATAACATAAGATTTTAATGGTAGTACTATCGTATTGAGGAAATAAAAAGAGAGACCAGGACATTACACTATGTCCCAGCCTCTTAAGATATTATATTGTCTTATTTAGGATTATCATCTGTAGGGTTATTAATATCTGCTTCTTCATGTTTCACTTTTTCAGAAACATGTTCAGTATCTTGAACTTTATTTTTCTTAATGACGATTTCTTCAGATACGACATTTTCTTTGTCTACTTTTACACGTTCTTCATGTAATGGAATGTGTACGGAATCATCATCATTTGCGTTAAAGTCTTCGTCTACTTTCTCATTAACCGGTTTACGTTCGATGGTTACTTCTTCACGTTCAACAGGTACATCAAATTCTTGTTCTTCTTCAACAACATGTTTATCAACAGAAGCTTCTCCTGTTTCAACATTCTCTTTGTCTACATTTAGACGTTCTTCATGAAGTTGAACAGATTCTTCATCTACATTGTTATCTTGCGTTTCATTGTTATAAGATGTTTCGTCTACATTATTGTCTTGTGTGTCGTTATTGTACGACTGTTCAGATGCGTGAACATTTGTATCTTGCTCATCTTGGCTAGAAGAGAAGTTAGATTCACGTGTTGTTGTTTCGTTTGATGTTGGTGGTTCAACACTTTCATTTGGTTTATTGTAGTTTAAGCTTGAACGCTCTGTTTCTACGTCGTCATCGTGCACTCTAGAGAATGATGATTCATCTTCTCTAGTTAAATCTCGCTGATCTTTAACATTATCTGTTTCACCATATTGAGCAGACGTATTTGTCGTTTCTCTATTATTCAAGTCTTCTAAATCTCTTTCATTATCGCTAGAGTAGACTCTTCTATCATCTTGTACATCATCTTCAGTTTCTTGTTGTTCTCTTTGTTCGTTTGCATAACCAGCAGCACCAAGACCTGAAGCACCAGCTAAATTAGCTGAAGTTGATGTGCCATCATGATTGATGTTTGAATCATCTACATCATCATGGGCTACATCTTCTTCATTAATATTATTACCATATCGATTAGTATTTACATCTCTATCTGTTTCAGCTTCATTATCGAATGATGATGCTTCTGTTTTTTCTGTATTTACTGTATCTACATCTTGAGTTAGATCATTTTCAGATACTTCATCTTGCTGATTAAATTCATCTTCTCTTTCAGCTTTATCAAAATCAGATGCTTCATTTACAGCTTCATCATGATCTTGATCAGAAGATGAATGCGCGGCAGCGGCACCAGCGCCCGCAGCACCTGCACCTAATCCGGCACCAGCAGCTGTACCTTTAGATATGCCACTTTCTTCGCTCTCATCACTAGAAAATGGTTTCGTGTTATCGTAATGCTCATTTCCTGTTTGAGAATCTTTAGGGTGATCTGAATCATAGTTTTCAGTATCGCTTATATTGTCATTATCAACATATAATAATATTTTTCCGTTATTAAGTTCTTGTTTGTATCGATCTAATTCTTCTTCTGGAACATTTAAACTAGATAATACGCGTTCTTCAGCACTTTCACCTGAGAATAGTGCAGTAATCTTGTCGCTAAATGAACCTCTAGAGTTCTTCACTTTAACATCCGTGTAGTCTAAAGAGTTATCATCTAACCTGTCTTCGGAAATAACTTGTAAGTCACTTTCTCCGACACCTTCTTCTTTCAATTGGTCAATACGTTGCAGTAAATCACTTTCGCTACTAAATTTTTCTATTTTACCCATACTAAAACCTCCATAAATTTGTAATGTGTAAAAATCTTATCAACAGTGATTATTCTCTAGGTGTTTACATACTTAATAAATATTGTCTACGTAAATACAATATAATTCACAAATACCCTTGTGGAGGAGAATCAAACAAAATTCTATTAACTTTCTAATTATTTAGATTTTTCAGTCTATTTAAAATCGCTTAAAATAGCGCTAACATAAGGTTTTGCCTATTGTAAAAATACTGAAATTTTGTTATTATCAATGAATAATTTATTACTAAAAACTCATATAATCTGAAGAATATGGCTTTGGAAGTTTCTACCGTGTTGCCTTAAACGACACGACTATGAGTAAATGAATAACACTGGAATCAGACTATCCAAAATGGTGTGGTTTTATATTATTTTTTACTCATCTTACCTATTTTCTAGGATTAAGGTGTGTTTTTTTTAATCTAAATGAGGAGGCGAGTAGTGTGAGGACACTACAAGATAGGGTTAAAGAAGATGGTGTAGTCATCGATGAAAAGATTCTTAAGGTTGATTCATTTTTAAATCACCAAATTGATGCAAAGTTAATGTATGAAGTTGGTCAAGTTATTACGGAACATTTTAAAGACAAGAAAATTACGAAAGTACTTACGATTGAAGCGTCAGGTATCGCGCCTGCTATTATGGCATCTTTACATTTAGATGTGCCATGTTTATTTGCGAAAAAAGCAAAACCATCTACAATGACATCTGAATTTTATCAAACAGATATACACTCATTTACTAAAAATACAACGAGTACAGTGGTTATCGCGAAACAATTTTTAAATGAAGATGATCATGTATTAATTATTGATGACTTTTTAGCGAATGGCGAAGCATCATTAGGGTTACATCGCTTAGTTCAAGCAGCAAATGCAACAACATCTGGAATTGGAATTGTTATAGAAAAAAGTTTCCAACCGGGCAGAGAGAAGTTGGAATCTGAAGGATTAGAAGTCTTATCTCTATGCCAAGTTGCTTCATTATTAGGAAATACAGTCAAACTGGTAGGAGAATAACATGAAAAATTTCATCTTAAGTGTTCAACATTTACTTGCTATGTATGCTGGTGCCATAATGGTACCTATTATCGTCGGATCTGCTTTAAAATTCACACCTGAAGAAGTGGCTTACTTAGTCGCAATTGATATCTTTATGTGTGGTGTAGCAACATTTTTACAAGTATATAAAGGAATAGGAATTGGACTGCCGGTAGTCTTGGGATGTACATTTACTGCAGTTGCACCAATGATTCTAGTTGGTAATACACACGGAATAGGTGTGTTGTACGGTTCTATATTTCTTTCAGGGGTTATTGTAGTCTTAATTTCTCCATTTTTTTCATATTTAGTAAAATTATTTCCACCTGTTGTTACAGGAAGTGTTGTTACAATAATCGGTATTACGTTAATGCCAGTTGCCATGAATTATTTAGCAGGTGGTCAAGGTGAAAAGAACTACGGAGACAGTAAAAATATATTCTTAGGTATATTTACATTAGTGATCATCTTATTAATACAAAGATTATCTAAAGGGTTCATTAAATCTATAGCGATATTACTCGGTTTATTAATAGGCACAACCGTCGCTTCTTTCTATGGATTAGTGGATACATCGAATTTAAAAACTTCGAATTGGTTGGAACTACCTAGACCATTTAGATTTAGCGGGTTTGAATTTGAATTTGGTACAACGATCGTCTTTGTCATTATTGCAATCGTTAGTTTGATTGAATCAACAGGCGTGTATCATGCTTTAAGTGAAATTACGAAACAACCTATTACTAGAAAAGATTTATCAAAAGGTTATAGAGCTGAAGGAATTGCAATTATTATTGGTTCAATTTTTAATGCGTTTCCTTACACAGCTTATTCTCAAAACGTCGGGCTAGTTTCATTGTCTGGAGCTAAAAAGAATCAAATCATGTATATGATGGTTGCGTTATTAATCGTTTGTGGCTCAATACCTAAGCTCGGTGCATTAGCAAGTATGATTCCATTTCCAGTTCTAGGTGGTGCGATGATTGCGATGTTTGGAATGGTTATGGCATACGGTGTGAAAATGCTTGGTGGCATAGATTTTAACAAACAAAACAATTTACTCGTTATTGCCGTATCGGTCGGAATTGGTGCAGGTATTACAGCAGTACCTCAAGCACTTGAAACATTTGGAGAAAATTATGCATGGTTAACACAAAATGGTATCGTATTAGGTACTTTCTCAGCTATTATATTAAATTTATGTTTTAATGGATTAAACAATCAACAAAACAGTGAAAATGTGAAATAATAAATATGAAAATAAATTAATGGAGGTTATATACATGTGGGAAAACAAATTTCAAAAAGAAGGCTTAACGTTCGATGATGTATTATTAGTACCAGCAAAATCAGAGGTATTACCAAGTGATGTCGACTTAAGTGTATCTCTTTCAAAAAATATTAAGTTAAATATTCCAATCATTTCAGCTGGTATGGATACTGTTACTGAAGCTAAAATGGCGATTGCTATGGCAAGACAAGGTGGCTTAGGTGTAATTCATAAGAACATGTCTATAGAACATCAAGCAGATGAAGTACAAAAAGTTAAACGTTCTGAAAATGGCGTTATTACGAACCCATTCTTCTTAACACCTGAAGAGCAAGTGTATGCAGCAGAAGCATTGATGAGTAAATACCGTATTTCTGGTGTTCCAATCGTTAATAACGAAGAAGATATGGAACTTATCGGTATTATTACAAACCGTGACTTAAGATTTATCGAAAACTTCTCAATTAAAATTTCTGATGTTATGACTAAAGAAGATTTAGTAACAGCGCCAGTTGGTACAACGTTAGAACAAGCAGAAGAAATTTTACAAAAATATAAAATCGAAAAACTTCCATTAATTTCTGAAGAGGGTAAACTTAAAGGATTAATTACAATTAAAGATATTGAAAAAGTAATCGAATTCCCATATGCAGCAAAAGACAGTGAAGGACGTCTACTTGTTGCAGCAGCATTAGGTATCGCTAAAGATACACCAATTCGTGCTCAAAAATTAGTAGAAGCGGGAGCAGATGCACTTGTTATTGATACTGCACATGGTCACTCTAAAGGTGTCTTAGAAGTTGTTAAACATATTAGTGAATCATACCCAGAAGTTACAATTATCGCAGGTAACGTTGCTACTGGTGAAGGTACTAAAGCATTGTTTGAAGCGGGAGCAGACGTGGTTAAAGTTGGTATTGGACCAGGTTCAATCTGTACAACACGTGTCGTTGCAGGTGTAGGTGTACCTCAAATTACAGCTATTTATGATTGTGCAACAGAAGCGCGTAACTATGGTAAAGCAATTATTGCTGACGGTGGTATTAAATTCTCAGGTGATATCGCGAAAGCTTTAGCAGCAGGTGGAAATGCAGTTATGTTAGGTAGCTTACTTGCTGGTACAGAAGAAAGCCCTGGACAAACAGAAATCTTCCAAGGTCGTCAATACAAAGTTTATCGTGGTATGGGATCACTTGGTGCAATGGAACAAGGTTCTAAAGACCGTTACTTCCAAGAAGATACTGCAGCTAAGAAATTTGTACCAGAAGGCATTGAAGGTAGAATTGACTTTAAAGGCCCATTACAAGATACAATTTATCAATTAATTGGCGGTATTAAGAGCGGTATGGGTTACACAGGATCAGCTAACCTAGAACAATTAAGAGAAGAAGCTCAGTTTATTAGAATGACTGGCGCAGGCCTTAAAGAATCACATCCACATGATGTTCAAATTACTAAAGAAGCACCAAACTACTCATTTTAATTAAAGGAGAACTACAATTATGGAAATGGCTTTTGAACAAGAGTTAATTCTTGTATTGGATTTTGGTAGTCAATATAATCAATTGATTACACGTCGTATAAGAGAAATGGGCGTATACAGTGAGTTACACGACCATGAAATCTCAATCGAAGAAATTAAAAAAATGAATCCTAAAGGTATTATACTTTCAGGTGGACCAAATTCAGTATACGAAGAAGGGTCATTCACAGTTGATCCTGAAATCTTTGAACTAGGTATTCCTGTTTTAGGTATTTGTTACGGTATGCAATTAATGACTAAATTATTAGGTGGTTCTGTAGAAAGAGCTAACGAACGTGAATACGGTAAAGCAACATTAAACGTTAAATCAGATGACGAGTTATTCTTCAGCTTACCTAATAGTCAAACAGTTTGGATGAGTCATAGTGACAAAGTAATCGATATTCCTGAGAACTTTGAAATCATTGCAGACAGCCCAAGTTGTCAAAATGCAGCAATTGAAGATAAATCAAGAAAATTATACGGTGTACAATTCCATCCAGAAGTAAGACATACTGAATACGGAAATGACTTATTAAGAAACTTCATTCGTCGTGTTTGTGAATGTACTGGAAACTGGACAATGGAGAACTTTGTTGAAATCGAAGTAGAAAAAATTAGAGAACAAGTTGGCGATCGTAAAGTATTATGTGCGATGAGTGGTGGCGTTGATTCATCAGTTGTAGCAGTATTACTTCATAAAGCAATTGGCGATCAATTAACTTGTATCTTCGTAGACCATGGATTGCTTAGAAAAGGTGAAGGCGACATGGTAATGGAGAACTTTGGTGAAGGATTCAATATGAACATCATTAGAGTAGATGCCAAAGATCGTTTCATGAGTAAATTAGCTGGCGTTTCAGATCCTGAGAAAAAACGTAAAATTATCGGTAATGAATTTGTATATGTATTTGATGACGAAGCATCAAAATTAGAAGGTGTAGATTTCCTTGCACAAGGTACGCTATATACAGATATTATTGAGTCAGGTACAAAGACTGCACAAACGATTAAATCACACCATAACGTAGGTGGATTACCAGAAGACATGCAGTTCCAATTAATCGAACCAATTAATACACTATTTAAAGACGAAGTACGAGCATTAGGAATCGAATTAGGCATACCAGAACATTTAGTATGGCGCCAACCATTCCCAGGCCCAGGTTTAGGAATTCGAGTATTAGGTGAAATTACTGAAGAAAAATTAGAAATCGTAAGAGAATCAGACGCAATTTTAAGAGAAGTCGTGCGTGAAGAAGGTCTAGAAAGAGACATTTGGCAATACTTCACAGTATTACCAGATATCCGTTCAGTAGGTGTTATGGGAGACTACCGTACATATGACTACACAGTCGGCGTACGTGCAGTAACATCAATAGACGGCATGACAAGTGACTTCGCAAGAATTGACTGGGAAGTCTTACAGAAAGTATCAAGTCGTATCGTAAACGAAGTAGACCACGTAAACAGAGTTGTCTATGACATTACATCTAAGCCCCCAAGCACAATCGAGTGGGAGTAGTTGTAGGAGAGCTAGAAATCCTCTTATACCAAGGGTTTCTGGCTCTTCTTATCTTTTTACTGCACTTTTATTGCACTTTTTTCATTTCTTTGTTTCGCAAGTAGTCTACAGTAAATTGATTCTTTGGTGAAGTATCATAATTTTGTTTTGCTTCTTTAAAGGAAATGGCTCCATTTAATTTGTTAGCTACCTCGAAATTACTGTTAGGATAAAGATGTCCATACGTTCCTAAAGTCGTCTCAATATCTTCGTGTCCTAGACGATCTTTAATGATAAGTGGATTTTCTCCCATACTGATTAACAAGGAAGCATGAGAATGCCGTAACCCATGGATTCTGATTCGATGGATACCAGCCAGCTTAGCATAGCGTTCAATAGCATATGATAGTGTATGTTTTTGGGTAGGAATACCGTTATAGCTCATTACAAAGTCTGTCTGAATTAGATTTTGTTGTACTTCCTTCCATTCGGATAAATAAGTTAATGTGCATTTATCTAATACAATATGACGAACGCTCGCCTTTGTTTTTGGTTCAACAAATCTATAATTCGATTGATTCTTGTAATAGAGTGTTTTGTTGATGGTTAGTACTCCTGAGTCAAAATCAATATCTTCCCATTGAATGGCAGTAGCTTCACCAATTCGCATTCCAGTCATAAATAAAAACCACAGAGAGATAAATAAAAAGTGTTGATAGTAATCTTCTTTGTAAATTAGAGAGATTACTTTTTCAAATTCTTCTTTTGTCCAAAATTCAATTTTAGACTTTTGCTTTTTCACATTGCCAATAATCTTAGATGGATTTGTGGTGGTTATCCCAAGGACAATTGCTCGATCCATAGCAACTGAAAATAGTCCTTGAACAGCTCTTACATAAGAAGACTTACACTTCTTTGATAATTTTAGTTGCCAATTTTGCACATCAATAGGCTCAATATCGGAAACAGCCATTTTATCAAAATAAGAGAAATGCTTCTTAATAGTTGGTAAGCGATTTTCATATGTTCTGAGCTTTACCTGTGTCTTATACCATGGAAGGAAAATTTCAAAGATATAATGTTTAAACGTCATTTTATCCTTATTCTCACTTAATTCTTCTGGTTTCATCAATAGCAGTTTCGAATATTCTTCTCTTGCTTCTTTTTTAGTAGTGAATCCACTACGATATTTTTGAATTTTTTTCCCTTTAGAATCATAACCTAGATTTGCACGAAAATAATAGGTTCCATTCTTTGCTTTTTTTATTGGGTCTTTAACCATAGTTTTTACTCCTTACTGTGCAAAAACTACTCAGACCTGTTTTCATTTGAAAACCGAATTCCTAGAATTTCTTCAACAGCTTCACGAGGGACTCTATCTAGCTTTCGAGATTGATAGTAGATATGCCCTTTTGTAATCATCAATTCTTTTGCTTTTTTTATGATGTCTGCTGAAAAAGAAGTTCCATATCCTAGCTCAACTAAATCCTTTTTTGTGACCGTTATCATTATTACTCCTTTCCCAATTATAGGCTAGGAAAACTCCAATATTCACCTATAATTATATCAAATAGTTTTATAATAATACACTGACAAGAGAAGAATATCTTAGCAATCGAACAGCTCTAGCAAAGCTCACAGGAATTTCACTTCTGCATGGTTCTCATGTAGCCGTACCCATTGCCTGTGACGCTTCTAACGCTCGGACTATGGCTATACGGGAGTATCATTATCACGATAAGAAAGTCATGGCAGCAATCCTGCTAAAGATTACTTTCGAATTACTAACATGAATCGCTCACTAATTTTGTAGGTCATGGCGTGTTAGTTCATCAGCTCTTTTCTTACCGAAACGTATTCGATTGCCTTTATTTGGTTGTCAAAGAACGTTTGGCTTGTTAGCCTATCAAAACCTACTGAACACACAATATGCTTTGATGGAATAACAAACCTCCCAAATTGGGAAGCGTGGATACGATTCGACACGCTTCCACGAAAAAATGGGACTATTTAATTTCGAACGATAAAATCTTAGAGATGAGTTTCGTTTCCATTCTGCCACGTAGGGTTTCATCAATAACCATATGAGAATTTCCATATTCGTCTGTCATGCGACGTAATGAACGTTTTGAGGTATACCCTCGATAATGTTTAACAATCTGATTAATTGCTTCCACGTCGCCATCTGTCGCCTTTACAATGAGGGGGAAGGGAACCCTTGGATAGGCTGTTTTCATTCTTTACACTCCTTCATGAATTCTTTAATCATGGCTAGTCCACTTATTCGATGACGATAAACAGTCGAACGATTCAAATTTAGTAACTCCGCAATCTCCACATCACTCATATCCATAAAGTAATGAAGTAAAATAATGTTCCGTTTTTTCTCTGAAAGATGACGCAGGGCTTCACTTAATAAATCACTTTCAACATTGATTCTTAATCCAAATAATTTAAATAGTTGGAAATCAGTGACGTACGTATCAACAGTAGAAAAAGAGTTGACAAGGTAGTTATCTATATCAGAAAACGAGACTTCTTTTGCTGATAGTCTGTCTAGATGTTTGAAGTAATCTTTTCGTTCATCTTCAATAACTTGTTTGCAGATATAGTCAAACTGATTTTCTATGGTTTCTTGAAAAGAAGATGGTTTCATGCTTTTCACCCCCTTTCTGTCGTGAAAGGGAGTGGCATGTGCTTCTTTATCTCCCTTCATACTAAGCCCCGACACGAAAGGGGGATTTGTTGCATAAATGAAGAGAAATCCTAAAAGATATTTATTAAGTGACCAAAAAAGCACATAAACAGATTGTTTTCTCTGTTCATATGCTTTGATTTTTCTATCTATGTAATCTGCAAAACCACATTGATGGTCATATCTATCCAGTACAGGTGGATAAGTTTTTTTGATAAGAACTTAATTAAGAGAACTAGATGACAGATTATCTTTCTCATGGCGACTTTTCCCTCCATTAAGTCGCCAATTTTATCTACTTTCTAGGAGTATGACTAAATTTTATAAAGTTGTATAGGTAAATAAAATCAGCGACCTTTCTATTTGAAATTGGATTCATCGCATTAATAAATTCCACAGTGTTCTATAGGAACTCATAAACTATATAACATGTTTTTCTATACCTGTTTATGGTTATATAGGAACAGTAAAATGTATAGAGGTGATTTAGTATGCGTAAAAAAGAAGATAAATACGATTTTAGAGCCGTTGGTTTAGCGATTAAAGAGGCTCGAATGAAACGGGGTCTCACTCGTGAACAAGTGGGAACAATGATTGAAATTGACCCACGTTATTTAACAAATATAGAAAACAAAGGACAACACCCAAGTACACAAGTGCTGTATGATCTTGTATCATTACTCCATGTATCTATTGATGAATTTTTCTTACCTACAGATAATTTGATTAAAAGCACTCGAAGGTTACAGGTAGAAAAATACATGGATAGCTTTACAGACAAAGAACTATCCTTAATGGAAGCACTAGCAAAAGGTATCAATGAAGCAAGAAATATTGAAGGCTAGTCAGTAAAATTCAGATAAACAAAAAGAGCCGATAAGATGAGAGTTTCATTTCTCAAATTATCGGCTCTGCGTCTTGGCGTCTGGCTCTTTGATTGTTATTATATTCATTTTTTGAACATTAATTAAAGTTTCGTTCTTACATTTGGGGCAGTATAAAGGGAAATTTTTAAGTATAGTATCCACTCGTATTCGTAGTCTTGTTTTATTTCCACAAATAGGACACAATATCCACTTGTAGTTTATAATAACAATCTCCTCCTTTCCACTTTAATTCAAATCTATATTAAAGAATATTTCATCTTATTTAATAAGAAACCATATTTATATAACAACATAAAACGCACTAAGTTATTTTATTGAACATATATCTTACTTTATCTATCCGACTATTTAGACGACGGGTCTGGCAAACAGGTTCGCCAGTGGTAACCTGATATCCTTTTAGCTCTGCTAAACAAACACTAAGCCCATTTGTAAAAAAAGTTAAATCATTGCGATAATCTTGAATACATCGAGCAGGAATTTCTCCAATAATAATGACCTCATTATTTTTCAGTTGAGTATTTACGATATTTGCACAATATTTGGGAGCATCGTTATATGCCCGTGAAAGATATTCCTGTGGTGCATAAACTTTAAAACTAAGATATGGCTCTAACAATTCTGTTCCAGCTTTTCTAAAGGCTTGCTCCAGTACAATAGGAGTAAGCATCCGAAAATCTGCTGGAGTACTAACAGGGCTATAGTATAAACCGTACTTAAAACAGATTTTACAATCCGTCACATTCCAACCATATAATCCTTGTTCGCAACCATAGCGTATCCCTTCCATAACTGCATTTTGAAATGATTGATTTAAGTATCCAAGAGAAACCGAGCTCTCATACTGCATTCCACTTCCCAACGGAAGCGGTGATACAGATAAACCAATGGAAGCCCAGAAAGGATTTGGCGGCACTTCGATGTGAATGGTATATTCTGCATTTTTTAACGGTCTCTCCATATAAATGACTGTAGGCTCTTTTAGTTCTATCTCCACATGATACTTTTCTTGCAACAGTGCACTAATCACTTCCATTTGTACTTTCCCTAAGAAAGAAAGTATAATTTCATGTGTCGTAGAATCCACGTAATATCGTAGAAGCGGATCACTATCTGAGATTTCCAAAAGGGCATCAAGCAACATTTCTCTCTGTTCAGGTTTACTCGGTTCAACAGTTGTTTGTAGTAGAGGGTGCGGATTTTCAATCTTTTTTCTCTGTGGCAATAGTTTTGTATCTCCAAGAACACTATTTAACTTCAAAAACTCATTTTGCAAAATAACAATTTCTCCAGAATAAGCTCTATCAATCTTACATAATTCACCATTTATTGAAGTATACATTTCTGTAACTTTTATTTTTTCTTTTTCTGATACTCTAACCGAATCTCGTAAATGTAGTACTCCACTATAAAGGCGTATATATGCAAGACGTTGTCTTTTTTTTGTATATTCAATTTTGAAAACATTTCCGCAAAGTTCAGACGGACCTCGATGTGTTGATGAATAAAATTTATTAGTAATAACTTCTATAAGGTTATCAATCCCTATATTACTTTTTGCACTTCCATGATAAAGAGGGAACAGAGAACAATTCTGAAATCTTATGCTTTCCTCTTGTTCGAGTTCCAATGCTTCTAATGATTTACCGGACATATATTTCTCTAAAAGGTCATCGTTTCCCTCTATTACCGTATCCCATTGTTCAGATTCGGTAAAGTTCGTCACACACATATTAGGATACAGTTCTACCTTCTGTTTGATTACAATTTCGGCAGAAAGTTTCTCTTTAATATCCTGATAAACCGTTGATAAATCAATTCCATTTTGGTCAATCTTATTGATAAAAAAGATTGTGGGAATCCCCATTTTCCTAAGTGCATGAAATAATATACGAGTTTGTGCTTGTACGCCATCTTTTGCAGAAATCAGTAGAATTGCCCCATCTAAAACTGATAATGAACGATATACTTCTGCTAAGAAATCCATATGTCCTGGCGTGTCTATGATGTTCACCTTCGTATTTTCCCACTGAAAAGAGGTTATTCCTGTCTGAATTGTAATTCCTCTCTGACGTTCTAAAAGCGTATTATCCGTCCTCGTTGTACCTTTGTCCACGCTTCCTAATTCTGTAATCGCTCCACTGTTATATAATAAGCTTTCTGTTAAGGTAGTTTTTCCTGCATCAACATGAGCTAAAACTCCAATATTAATAATTTTCATGTGATTTTCCTCCATTCAAAAACCCAAAAGGGCATAAAAATCCCAGTGATAAATACTTTTATCACTGGGATTTTTATGCATAACCATAGGTATACAAAGCATACAGATATTCTCTGGATACTTTAGAATCACATGATAAAGGTATTCTTAAACAGGGTACAAAAAACTAAGCCCTCCTAAAAAAGGACATCTAATTATTTGTTCCCGCTATCAAATTGACAGTTTATTTAAGAATACCTTGCCGCATATTTATTAACTCCTTTTAAATAGTCACTTAAATAATAGCACGTAAGAGCATATTTGTAAAGGAATCTCCAATTTTTTATCAAAAAGAGTACATGATTACAAAGTATCTGTAATCATGTACCAATATTTGTTATTTTACAATCTTCCAATTATCTTGTTTTTCTAATATCAACTCAAATTGCGAGATTTGGGTTGCCTTTGTTTCTTGATCTAAATATTTCACAGCGACATTCACGATTACTTGGTTATCTTTTCTGGTAAAGATAGGATTCACCAATTCCTCGAAAACATATTCCTTGTTAATCATAGGTAACACATGATTACTTACATAGTAAGTCAATTCTTTTTCTGTGGCGGTAGGATAGAGCTGGAAGAACGTTTCTAAAAAGCTAGTGATTTCGTCCATCGTTTCTGTATCTACTGTATGGTCACTTTCTAGCTGTTTGGGTTGGTAGTCCGATTTTTGAGGTTTCTTACTCATTGTCGGATTTTTGATAATAACCATATTATCTGATTCATCTATATGGACAACCACATGAAAGCTAGACGATATAGTTTCCTTGTCTTTGTCTTCGGTAATAACTTGTTCAACAGAAAACAGTACCTCAAAGGTGTTCTCATTCACTTGAGAAACCTGCCACACCTGTATATCGTTCACACTAGAACTAGTAGGAATATCCTTACGAATCATTTCTTCATTTAATACCTGCAATTCTTCCGTCAAATAATGGGTCAATTTTTCATTTCGTTTATCAATGGCTTCTTGGGATTGTTGCCACGAAAAGTAGTCTTTCGCAAAGGATTTCACAAAACTTTCTACTTGGTTGGTATCGACAATCTGCTGTTTAATGATTTCTGTTTCACGGACAGTATGAGTGTCAATGGCAGTAAAATTTTTATAGATTCCAAATCCGACACTACCAATCAATAAAACCCATAAAACAAAGGTTAATTTCTTATGCGTGCCAACTTTAATCATCGGAACTTTTCTTTGCTTGCTCGGTTTTTTAGATTTCTTTGGTTTCTCCTTCTTTTCTTTTCGCTCGATTTTTATAATCATTTGATTCATTCCTTTCTTAGTTATGAATAACACGTCTAGCCCCAATCAGATGGTCTTGCCAATAACGACTGCTTAAGTCGCCATAACCGATTGGGTCGCCTGCATGATAAAAGCGATTTCCCTCTAAATATATCGCCACATGAGTCACATATGTGCCTGCATTATAGGTTGAATGAAAGAAGATAAGGTCGCCTGCTTGGGCTTCTTCCATAGAGATTTCTTGCGTAGCGTCATACTGATCTTGGGCGACACGAGGGAGAGAAATGCCAGCTTTGTCATACACCCATTGTATTAAGCCACTACAATCAAAAGAGGTGGTAGGCGACGCCCCTCCAAAGACATAGGGAAACCCTTCGTATTTCAAGGCTTCGTCCATAATGACTTGCACGGTTTCATCATCAAATTCTGTTGGGGAAGTGTCGGTTAGGTATTGTGAAACCAACTGAACATAAAACTGATTTCCATAGTTATATCGCCAACCACCATTCACAGGTATGGCTATGGGATTGGGATAGTCTGCTTTTTGACCACCCGACTTCTCTTTAGAAAACTGTTCGGCTAATTCATAGGTATATTTTTTCCCATGACTCCTCACATAATTTAAAAAGCCACCGCCATAATTATAAGATTGGATAACAGAATCTATATCCACTCCTTGTTGTTCTGCACTGGTTAATAATTCACTGAAATATTTAACCCCTTGTTTGATGGACTCTTCGGTACTCAAACTGTTGGGCGGTAAACCCAAAGATTCGGAACTTTGCATAACATCTTCTGCTGTACCGCCCGATTCCACTTGCATAATGGCTAAGATATAAGAAACATAGTCTTCAATCCCATATTCCTTACCATATTTTTCAATCAACGGACGGTGTGCCAACACTTCTGGTGAAACGGTCACACCGCCTTGTGAAATAGAAGAATCCTTGTTGTTTTCGCCACTGTCCGTATCATCTGCAAAGAAAATGACTAGGAATAATAAGAGAAAAAAGAAGAGAGAGAAGACCACACTACAAATCACTGTTATTTTTAGCTTCATGTTTGTTGTCCTCGCTTATCCGTTCTTTTATTTAGCTTCCTCTGATTGAATTGCTTCGGTGGTGTCTTTTGTTTTTGCTCTTTTTTCAATGGTCGCTGATGATTTTCACGTTTAGTGTTTTGTGACAAAACAGGCGTGACGGTTTGCTGACGCTTGCGAACATGCTGCTGGTTATTCTGAACAGGAGATGATGGGTTTTCTTTTCGTCTTTTTTCTTTTGCTTTATCCAGCTCCAAACGCTTTTGAGCAATGTTCTTTCGTTTTTGCTCCTGCTGGTTCATACGCTGTTGTTTGCGTTGAGCTTTGGTATCTGCCATAGATTGTTTAAAGTCTGTTACATTATGAGTGACATTCTCTTTTCCTTGATGAAGGGCATATTTGACATGGGTTGGTGTCGCCTGTATCTGTTGTTTAGCCTGCTTTCTTTTATTGACTAGACGATTTTTCGTGTCCAATACATGGGCTGTCTTTTCACCTAATCGTTGCCCGATACCGCCTTGTTGCTTTTTCACATTGGAAAGTGCTGTTTCTTTCTTTGGTGTAGTCCGTTCATTTTGACGAGTATGGTTAGCTTTATTGGTTTGATTCTGCTTTGTTGTCATTGTCTTTTGCTTCGTTGACCCTGCTTTTCCACGAAAGATCTTACTCATACTGCGTTGAAATCTTCTGGTTTGTCGATTCATCATTTGACGAGGTCTGCGAAACACTTGTCTGCCCATGTTTTGAGAGTCGTTGCTTTGTAAAGAGAATAGGCTCATTAAATCGCCCAGTTTAAAATAAATCCCTGCAAAGGTCACAATTTGTAAAAACATAATCATGAAAAAGGGAGAACTTGCTGACAGCGAATAAAGCATAGTGGAAATACTAAAGGCAACGGTAATAATCAAGGTAATACCAGCCCTTGTCATAATCACATTAAATAACTTGGTAATGGCATGCCTGCCCATGCCATCAAAACTCGGCAACATACTTAATAGGAAACTGATTGGCAAAAACATAGCGAAAATAATAAATAGCACTTGCGAAAAAATCATGATTCCTGTTAGAAGGAAAACAAAAATCGAGATACCAATATTGAATACAAACAAAAAGAAGACTGTTCCTAATCTGGAAATCGTCTTCGGTAGGGTTAAATAGGTATTGTCATGATCTTCAATTTCTTCAATCACTACATTTTCTCTATCTTCACCATTGTTTGTATCTGGACTGGTAGACAATAAACTTTCCACACGTTCTTCCCCTAACGCTTCTACATCAGTGGAGCCATATTGAAGCAATAGCCATGGTTGCTTTACTTGAACAGAGAATAAGCTGTCACGTATCATGTCCACACTGTCTTTCCCTTGACTATCCGTGTTAGGAAGAACAATTTTTGTCCCAATATTCAGACTGGCGGTACTGACATCTTTGGAAAAATCATTGATTTTCGCAATATAATCGG
Organism: Mammaliicoccus sp. P-M58; assembly: GCF_022386165.1. Taxonomy (NCBI): domain Bacteria; kingdom Bacillati; phylum Bacillota; class Bacilli; order Caryophanales; family Staphylococcaceae; genus Mammaliicoccus; species Mammaliicoccus sp. P-M58. The sequence goes on along the minus strand of NZ_JAJNJI010000002.1, from coordinate 59,182 downwards.
GTGCATACGCAATAAAGGAAGCCGATAGAATAAACACCACGACAAAGTTTAAAACAGCTCGTATCACTTTCGTCGTTTCTCGCTTAACCAATCCTGTATAGGCAACATAGATTCCAACAATGAGAATAAAAAGAAGGAGGAAACCGACATAAAACCCTGAACTGGAAAAGCCATTCGGTGTAATGCCTGCAATCGTCTGCATGTTTTCGCCAATTGCTTGGGATGTTTGACTAATGAAATCTAAGGTATAGGCTTCTTTCACCAAATAACCTGTGGCGTTCGATAGATAAAGAGAAATTGTCCAAATAAAATTAGTAATGGCATACAATCCATACATCACCGATTGTCCTATGCCATCACTCCAATTCCATGGAAGCCAGCCCCAGCTATTGTCCACATAATAATCAAGCTGATATTGATTCAAACCATACTTGGAGTATTCATTGCTTGTATCAATGGTTTCATCAACTAAGCCTGTCGCTTGTACTGCATTGCCCAGCGTGCCTAATAAAAGTAAAATAACGCCCACACAAAGGAGCGTTATCCAACTATAGTGAAGAAATTTCTTTTGTTTTTGTGTCATTCTTCCACCTCATTTCGCACAGGCGGTCTGGTATCAAAGGCATGAAGCAACTCTTCAAAAATCGGGTGAAACTGCATAACCCCTACACGACCATAGATGTCTGAAACTAAACATTGTCCATTTTCTAATTCACGTAAGCGTTTCTGATTGTTTTCATCTTCCTTGTCCACACCAAAAAATTCTAAGGTCTTTTTGATTTCCACTAGGTCAGTGGAACGAAAGGCAAATTTCAAGCCAATATTATTCTTCATCTTTTCATCTAGTAAATCGTCCGCGTTTTGAGTAACGAAATAGACCCCTGCATTCATGGCACGTCCTGCTCGAACCAATCGCATAGATAGAGCTTTTCCTTGTGCCACTTGTAAAAAACTCCAAGCCTCATCAAGGTCAACAATTTTAAAAATGGAACGGTCAGAGTGGATAAAGTCTAAAGCAAAGGTACTAATGACAATCAGCATTGCCACACTTAATAATTCCATGGTAGTGTATTCTTCAAAAGAGCTATTGGAATCGGGTAAGACCAAATCTGCCACTTGAATAATATTGAGTTGTTTTTCCAAGCTAATGGATTGGGTGACACTGCCATCACTGAATAACAGATGGGCAAAATCATAATCGACAAAGCTTTCGATATGGTCAGCAATACTATTGCTGATGGGCGTATCTTCTTTTCGCAATTCATCAATCACCAATAACAACCCTCGTTGTTTGCTTTGAGTTACACTCCGAATAGCTTTACGCAGGACAGGAAACTTCTCGCTATCTCGGCTGGAAATACCTGTTAAGAACGTGAGAATATCAATGGCAAGGCTTTCTGAATCTTTCGGGAGTTTTAAAATCACATAAGGGTCAAGTAACCCTTTATTGTCGTTCTCACTCGTGAGATTAACAATATTGATTTCATGGGCAATATCAGGTAAGGTTTCTTTCCATTCACCACGTTCAGCTTTTGGGTCAACAATGGTTGCCTGTCCGCCAAAGAGTACTGAATAATAGACCAGCATATTGTTAGAGAATGATTTTCCGCCACCTAATGAACCAATAAAAGCGGACGCTAATGCATTTGTTACAGAGCCTTTAATTCCTTGACTTGCAAGGCTAGGTTGGAGATAAATATTTCTGCCTGTATCGAGATTGTAACCGACGTAAATACCAGAATTTTCACCAATCATTTGTGTAGCACCGAAACCAAGACCAGCCAAAAAATCCGACGTGACATATTGAATATAGTCATTGATATATCGCTTGCTTGAGGGAATAAATTCATTATGCAAGCCTAGCATATCGCCAAAAGGTCGTACTAATTTGATAGACAGATCATCATAAAAATCTTTTACTTCATCACAACGTTGTTTCAGCTCGTCCAAATTCTTTGCCGATACCCGTACCACATAGCTTAGTTTGTACATAGATTCTTTGGTTTGGTCTAAATTACTTTCTAATTCATCGACAGATTCTAAAGCGTCCACCACATTAGTACTGGTTTCGTTGTCGCTTTCCCATGCGTGGCTATCTAAATCTTTCAGTTCTTTCTTTTTATTGCGAACGGTAGATAAGGCTTTTTTATTGGCGACAATTTCAACATTCATACTGGTATCAACGGGGAAAGTAAACTGCTGTTGCTGGTAATAAAAAATTTCACTATTAGGGAAATCCAATTCACCAACAATACTATTAATTGTAAAATACGCCACATAAGTAGTGGTATCTTCCTGTTCAATCCGTAAATAGCGTTGATTTTCTTCGATTAAACAGCGAGTGGGTTTGAGAATATCGTATTTCTTTACCAACACTTTTTTATCTTCGTATCGTTTCGGTAAATGGTAGTCGTAGTCATCAAAAGGGACACCTGTTTGCCCGTAAAGATGTTCAATAATATAACCAAAATCATCTTTCTCCAATTTACGAATCTGAAAGCGTCTGGATAATTTACTTTCTAACAACTGTTCCATCTTAGAAAAGCGTTCGATTTCCGCCATAGGCATAGAAACAAAATCGCCCATTAATTTGTGATTCACACCATGAAAGAATTCCGCAAATGCTTTTTGAATTTCTTTCCCAACATTTTTTACGGATACTTCCTGTTCATTGAGGTAGAGTTTAAAACCAATAAAAAAGCGATAGTCTACTTGATTGTCACCAATCATAGAAATTAACGCTTCGGTCTGTTCATCTATTTTTTCGTAAGCTATCTCTTTTAATCGTCCAGTGATTTCTTTTTTCGATTGTTCCTGTGTGGCTCGAATACTTGATTCGGTTGCTAGTTGCAGAGCATGAATCTTGCCATCACGATTTTGGGCAATCAATTGACAGAAATTATCATGAACTTGAATTTTTTCATCGGAACTTAAAAAACTGTAATTATAGGGAATTAATTCATAATAAGCGAATACTTCGCCATCATGATTAAATACGAGATTATCTTCCATATATTTAATCGGATATGCCATCTAGTTGTTCACTCCTTACAATCGTAATCGATTCATTCATTGTTTCTTTTTTTAATCGTATTTGTTTGCCAGCGTAGGTTACTTTAGGGCGTAGAGCATAGGTAATGATAGACTTTAGAAATCCATAGGGTTTCTTTCCGTCAAAGGTCTTTTGGCACATGAACCCAGTGAGAACAATGGGAATCCCTAAGTATTTGAGTAGTGCTCCGTCAATCAGAGAAAGTGGTGGTAAACTGCCAAAGAGTATGACGACAAACAAAGAAACGATAAACCATGTCATTTGCGTAAAGGTAATTGGGAAAGGGAGTTGTAAATCATTAATCGCATAAATCACTTTTTCTACTGACCAAATACTGGTGTAACTTCTTATTTTTTTCATGTCTTCACGTCCTTTCCGTAAAAATAGAAAAAGAACAATCAAAATAGGTGATTGCTCTTTCAATGCTTTAACTATTCAATTTTATTTTTTGTCCATTTTGCAATAATACCTTCATCAGTTTCTTCATCATCTGGATTCATTGAATATCTGAAACTTAAATTGGTATCTGACCCTAATCGTTCATATAAGCTGGGTCTATACAATCTCGTTTTATTGTCATTAAAAGGACTTCGTTTTCCCAGCTCACCATTTCCCTTTAAAGGATTTCTTCTAACTGAAAAACAATATTTTTTTCTGGGATCTTCTGAATCACTTTGACTTAATGAGAAACACATGGCTTCTTTTTGGTCTTCATTTTTCTTCTCACTAACTTCTGTCGGAATAAATCGAGCAAGAGTTTGGCTAAATTGAAATAAAACATCTCCCAAGTTACTACTGTATTCGATACCAAAATATTCTCTTATTGTTTTCGTGTCTGTATATAATTTTACCGAATTAGCATAGACAGCTAGCATATCTGAAAAATCGTTTTCCTTTAAAAATTCTAGTTTTAACAGAGCATATTCTGGAACTTTTTCCTCTTTTTCAAATAGCTTAACAAGTACAATATAATTTTGCTGTTTGTAACGAAAGTAAAAGGAATCTATCACCCAGCCTTTATCTTTCATGTCTAGTTTTAATAGTTTAAGATTTTCAAATACATTTACCATAATTTATACCTCTCCGTGCTATTTATTAATTTAATTATAACACGGATTGTTAAACTTACTGACAATATTCAAATACCCCATGAGAGGTAACTAGGTAATTACCCTCTATTTCCATATCACGTCCCAAAGATTGGTAGTCAATATAATTTTGTAAATTGGAAGGGACTTCACCAAGCTGTCCTGTTTCTTCCACGTAATAACGGGCGACATCTTCCATCGAATCACAATCACTATAACAATGAATATCCTCTTTGTTTTCCAGTAATTCTTCCAAGCTACTAAACCACATGCCTTGAATTTCTTTGAGTTCATTATAAATAGGTGTACCTTCGATTTCTTGAATGGCTTCACATAGACGGTTGATTTCACTAATCGGCGTGTATTCGTCCACATCAAAAGGAAGCTCAAAATCATGTATTGCATATTCTTCGTAGTCCTCATTTAAACCGATTCTTTCTGCCATTTCTTCCTCATCAATTGGTGGAGTAAACCATGCTCCGACTAATTCACCTTCATTATACCGTCCTAAATTTGCCACATAGACTTTCATTTCCAATTCTTATCACATCCTTTTTATAAAAATAGTCATAAAAAAAGTAGCAATCAGTTAATGACGCTACTTATCAAGGTATCCGCTAATATAATCTGTAACTGTACTTGAAATACCTATTATTAGTTTTGCTTCTCTCTTTCCAATAATATTTGTATTAGGGTGTGCAAGTGAATGCCTATTTCTTGCTTCATTAAGAGAGCTAATCATTCCATTTGATGACCTTATCGTTGTCTTCACTATATCAGCAAGTTCAGTAGGTTGAATTTCTTTTTCAATTAATTGTTGTATCCTACTATATAATTTAGATAGATTTTCGTCTCTAGGAACTGTAATTTCATATTTTTTTAGTATTTCAATTAAATATCCATGAAAAGCAGTGTGAACTCTGTCAAAGGCACGTTGATATTCACCATTACTCATAAAAGACTCAGCGTCTTCAATAGCTTGTGAAACCACATCACTAATTTTCAACTGACTAAAGTTAATTACTTCGTAATTCTCTGGAAGTGGTACTAAAATAGTATCCACTAATACATTATCACCTTGTTTATCATATATGGAGCTTGCTGTCTGGGTAATCAAATCTTTATGACTTTCAAAAAAGTCTAAATCATCAAAAGGAACTCTTATTTTAAGATATGTGCAAAGCGTATTCCAGCCCTTTTTATATCCTTTATAATAAGTAAAATCGTCAGTCTCATCTAAAGTTACCTCTGATATTTTCATTTTAGAAACAATCTCGTTACCTCCTTCATAATAATTTGAAGAGCTCTTTCTTTCTAATGTTTTAATTAAAAGAGATTTAAATTGATCATTTGTAAACATATTCATAAATCCTTTCATAACAAAATATATACTTCCTATTTTATCATGAAAAATATCTGTTAAGCACCAATGATTCGGTTAAATAAGTTTAATAACACATCTTTCACGCCAGCTGCATTGAACACAAGTCCGACGGCGATTAGAGCAATAATCAAGAAGCCAATGAGTTTTGAAAATTCTCGTTTAAAACCTAAAAACAGTCCAATGACAACAATCGCTAACAATACCAATGACTGTGCATTATCCAAGAACCAGTTGTACAAATTCTGCCCAAAATTCATGTGATTGTCCTCCTTTCCTTAAGATATTTTTCTCGATAATAGATATAGCTTTTTACACGCCTTAATAATTGAAAAGGGGTTAAATGCTCTCCATAGACGGTTACTCGATTGGTATAATTATTATAAAATCTCACCTTGTAAAAATCATAGGTATAGATGGTATCACCAGCTTGCCGTTTTCCCTCAATAATGAGAGACGTATATTTCCCTGTATTTTGTATATACGCTTGAAACTCAATGCCACACTGAAACCCTAACTTCTTTAATTCTTTTGTTAAAAGGCTCATGTAATCAAATCCTCCATGGCTAGATGTTGTTGTTCAATTAATTTCTCATGTTTTTCTGTCAGTTTGGCTTCCTGAATCATGGTGGAGATAATGGTTGTACCGTTGAGAACATCTAAAATGCTTGCGATTTTTAATGTAGGGGCGACTTGATGATGTAACCAGTTCAATGTTCGTTCAAAAGAATAAGGCTCTGGCTGTGTGGTTAGGCGTAATGCTCCACGATTTTTACCGATAAACCATTCCCAACGTTCATTAGTTTTCCAATCACTCCGACGTTTAGTGTCGTCTTTATCTGCAAAGCGGATATAGCGATTGATAATTTCAAAGGCTGTTTTTTCCGCCTGTTGATGTGCCAATAAATCTTTCATGGCTTGGGTGGCTCGGTCATTTTTTAACCGAATTTCAAACCGATTCTTTACTTCTGCGTCTTCTAAGGGAACATCATTTTTCACGTATTGCTCATAATCTTTCTCATATATACAGAAATAGACTTCACTTTTTAATGAGCCAATATAAAGTGTGTTTCCCATGTATGGTTTTTCATCACGGTGAACCAATTCACCACTGCGATAATTTTTAAAGCTTCGAAAGACGGAAATGCATTCTTCCTGTTTACATTTCTTTGCCAAATCTGGAATATTCAAAATCCCTGTTTTATCGTTGATAGCTAAATCCAAGCGTTTGAAAATACCTTTATGTTCCATGCAATCTTGAAAGAAATCATACCAGCTCCGATGTTGAGCCAATAGAAAGTTTTCAAATTGCCGACAGCCTTTTCCTTTCAGTTCTAATAAAACACCTTTACTTACATCATGAGAGACTAGGACAACAATATCACCGAAACGATAGTGTTCGGGATAAGAATAATAGCCAAAGTCTTCGTGTAGCATATAATCCATATTCAAACGTAAAACCTCACCGATAATTTGAGCCACATCATTGGTAGGGAATCGAATCCGTACATAGTCGAATAACATCTCCAATGGGTTATCGGGATTGAAGCGTTCCAAAGCGTTCAGTAAATCTTCTTTCACCTGTTGAGTAGGGACTGCCTTGCCTGTTTCAATATCCGATAGGTAAGGTCTGGTAATATGAGAAGCAACCGCCAGTTTATTTTGAGAAACGCCATAAGCCAGTCGCTTTTCTTTCAATTCCTTAATCCAAATTTTTTCGTTTTCCATTCGCAAACCTCCAATCTAAAAAAGATGTAAACTATGACCCTTGAGTTTACACCTTTCATATTTTCCGCAATCCTTTGTACCATCAACATTGGTTGATGAGAATTGCCTGTTTTCAGTTGTATTTGTGCCCCCCTGTTAGATAGAGGGGGCTAAAGGATTGGCGTGGCTAACGCCACACCAATCAAAGCAAGTCTGAACCTGTACCTTTCACTTCGTGCGGTACAGGCTCAGATTGCTTTTTTTGAATGACTTTTCCTATTTCTCCTAAGAAATCGTACCTTTTTGGTACAAGGGGTGTATAAAACTCACTAATCACACTTTTTCCTGTATCCACGTAACCTCTTCCCTTGATGGGTTTTAAGAAAAATTGTTTTTGTGTATCGCTTCCGAACATCATACCAAAGCCCATTTCAGACATACGACCCAAAGCCACACGGAAGTTAAAGTTGTCCCGAATCCCATCACTAAAATATTTTGCGTCTGGACGTTGACAGGCAAGAATTAAAAAGAAGCCTGCTTGTCGTCCTAACATTACAATTTGTTTGAGTTTATGAATAACGGTGGTACTTTCACGACCTAGCATATCCATCATTGCCACATATTCATCAAAAATAAGAAAATTGGCAGACAAACCAAGATAAGCATAATTTTCTCCTGTTTTATAGTTAGGGTGTTGTTTCATGGTTTCACTGCGATCAATCATATCTTCGTAAAATTGATTGATACATGCCAACATATCTTCTTTACGGTAATAGACATTATTCATGACCGCCCCTAAGTCTGCCAAATCAGCATTTTTAGGGTCAAGAATATAAAGCTTTGCATTTGTATGCAGGAGAGATTCAATCAATGTGAGAATAAAATAGGATTTTCCACTACCAGTGCCCCCAGCAATTAACATGTGAGGGAGAGAATCGAACTCCCAATAGACCGATTCCATCAATTTGACACGTCCATCTTGAGCTACCACGTCTTCAATGCCAATTCGATTGCCAATAGTATCATAAAGTAGGACATACTCTACATAAGAATCTTTCAACGTTTTTTCCACTAATTCACAATACAATCCTGTTTCTAGTTTGTTTTCTAGGTGCAAAAGCTGATCTTGATATTTCCCTAAGGTGATTTCTACATGAATATGGATTAGTCCATCTTTCATTCGATAATATATTTTAGGAAAATGGCGGATTCGTTGTTTGGTTTTCTTGCTGGGTAAATCTTTAAAGAATCCCTCTGATTGAGTTTCTTCGGCTTCATACCAATGATTTTCTAAAATCATACGAGCTAACTTTTGACGGTGCTCTAACTGTTTTATAGAATCTATACGATAGTGATAATAAAGCCAGCTGATAAGTCCGCATACAAAAAGAGCAGTGAGAATACTGCTCCAAAAGTATGGCGTATGAAGTTGATAGAAAAATGTATCTAACTGAACTGCTTGCCAGTTCACCGATTGTAACGCTCTCCAATGAAAAGGGAGTAGGACGACTAGAAAAACTACCAGCAATGAAATTAGTACAAAATGATAGACCAAGTGCTTATCGTTGGCTTTGATTCGCTCTCCTCTGTCATGAAGCAATGGCATAAAAATCCTCCTTTCCACCTATCAAAATAATTGTGTATTGTAGATACGAGCCTGTTTATCAAAAGTTGGTTGAGAAATGGCTTCATATTTCTGATAAGCGATTCGCTTTTCAAAGCGTAAATTTTTTTCTTTCGGATAATAATGACGTCGATAGAGAGTGTGTCCTAACAGTTTTTTCGCTTCTTTTGTCAACGGATAGAGATAGCGAAACATGCGTCCATTGATTTTCTCAATCCCTTTGTATTCGCAAAATGCCTGGGAAAGCCAATGCTTTTTCTCTACCTGTTCAAAGCGAGCATTTTCCTCTAATAAAAGGCGAGCACTTCGAGGGTGTATCTTTTCCCATGACTGCTTATCACGATAGACACTTGTCTTGAAATACCCGCAGTAAAAGAAGTTGGACGCTTGATAGACATAGCCACATTTTCCCTCAATTCCATCTGCCAGTGTATATAAAAAATGACAGTCCGTATGTTCTTTCAACCACTTAATTAGAGCTGAAAGAGCTTGACTGCCAAAATAATTGGTTTGATTCATTTCTGGAAGAAAACACATCTTTCCAATTTCTAAATAATCTGTGGTTTGAAGGGAACTGTCGGGAAAGAGTTTGCGTATGGTTTGTAGGGGTTGCGTACCCCAGCCTAATTCCACAACGCCTAATAATTTTTCTTCTGAAAAAATCCCTAGAAAGTATTTACACAATCTAGGGAGTATCTTTGAATAATGGTATTGCCGAATAAAAGAAATGGCTTCATCTTTCGGAATTTCTTTCAAAATCAATGGTGTGTTTGTCATAAGCAACACCTATTTTTCACTTTCGGACGCTTCTTTTTTATATTTCTGATGAGGTTTTGTCTGTCCTTTTAATACAAGATCGTCTGCTTTCACGTACCAATCAACGTCTGCCCCTCGAAAAGTAGCCGTCGCTACGGTATCTGCCACAGGATTGATTAATTCCACTTCTGCGTTGTAGTCAAATTCTTTCAAAGGAACAGAAGCGGGGATACTGACTTGTATCATGCGTCCTTGTCCTTTTGATTTTAAGTCATAGGTACGTTCTTTAATTTCTTCGGAAACCGTACCATCTTCATTCTGGATACGAACCTCACGACGCAAGGCGGAAAATTTCAATGTGCCAAATGTCTGGTCTTTTTCAATCACAATACCTTCTGCTAATCTCATATTTTTTCACCTTTCCTTTCTTATGCTTTCACCATATCGTCTGCGTGCATAATGTAATTGGTAAATCCTCGATTGCCAATTTTATAACCTTCTGCGGTAATATGTGGGTTGATGAGTTTGACTTTTTCGTCGGATTCAAAATGTTTCTCGCCAGCTTCGGAGGGAAGAATGACAACAATATCATCTGCTCGTTGAATCGTTGAGTATAAATTGTAACTACGAGAGAGAATGGTTGGTCTGCCATTTATTCGACGTTGTTCAATGTTCCCTTCACCAGCATATTCTAATTGTCCAAATGTTTTTTCCATATTGGGAATGACATATTTAAGTTCCATATTTTTACCTATCCTTTCTGTTTTTATGTTTGAATGAATCTTATTTGTGTGATGGTTTTAAAGGGGGGAGAGCGACCTTTTGATTCTTGATTTTTTATTTTCATAAGTTCACTTCCTTTCAAAATTGGGTAAAAAAATAGACGCTCCGTACTGAGCGTCCGATTCCTACTATATTTAAAACAACGACTACCTAGGTATTTTAAATATTATAATCAAATTCTATTTTATCTAATAATTGAGTGGGATAAAGCAAGTCTCCTTTACTCGTAAAATAACCCACCTCTGAGAAAAGAAATAAATTATTTTTTGCTCTTGAACAAATTACGTATAGTAGTTTTCTCGCTGAACTAATTCCTTTATCAGAAACATTAAAAATTTCATTCCAATGAGGAATTTTCCCGTTTAGAAGATTAATAGCGATAACAGTATCATACTCATTTCCTTTAACTTTATGTGCTGTAGTAAGTGTGATACCATCTCGAGATTTAAACATCTTCTTAAAACTAGATACACTACTAGATAATGAATTATTTTTTATCCGATCTTCTACTTCGTTAATAAAAAATAGATAGTGCTTAAAAATAGACGGGTAATTTTTCTCGTCAATATTAAGATTAACAAATATATGTTTGGTAACAAATTTGTATAAATCAACACCGTTGTCGTCTCCACTATACATTCTTTTCACACTGTTTATTAGCTGTAATAAATCTAAGTCAATAAAATAATCTTTAACTTCTATTCCAAATTCATTTTTTAATATAATTAAAATATCGTTTGCAATTAGCTTTCTTCTTCGAACCTTTTCACCTGATTCAGTAAAGTACAAAATTGCTAACTTGAAAAATAAACTATGATTATTTACCTTAATTGGTGATATATTTATAGCATCAAAATTGCAATACGGTAATTCTTTCTTTAAATACTCACCCAGTGAAAACAGAGGATAGTGTTGAGGAGCAAGTACACAAATATCTTTTTCATGAATGCCGCTTTCAATCTTTTCCTTTATTATATTTTTTATTATGTTGGGTAAATCCTCCTTAGTAACTTTGCAATCATAACTTATAAAACCACGGTCGTTTTTATTATTCCCTCTGCTTTCAATCTCGTAAGGACAACTCTGAAAATTAGAGTAGAAGTCTACTAATCTCTGATTAGACCTGTAACAGCCATGTAGCGTCTTTGATTGAAAAGTGTGACTAGTTAGCATTTCTAGTTCTTCAACTGATTTAGCTATACCATCTAATGATCCATAAATTGCTTGGTCAATATCTCCAACAAACATTGACTGAATTTGAGGGTTGTTTTGAAGTAATTTAGCTATTACATTGTATTGTAATTCTCTAGTATCTTGAAATTCATCCACATAAATCGCCCTTATATTACTAGCAATATTACGTGCAACGTTACTGTTTACAGTTAAAATTTTATACGCTACTAGTAAAATCATATCAAAATCAATTTCTTTATTTTTTTCCAACATAGTGTGATACATTTCAGAAACTTGAGTATACTGAACTTCATTAATTTTAAAATCATGAGAAAGTGACAAATCAATTTTGTTCAGTTCATACGTTTTGAGATTTAAATTCAGCATATTATTAATTTGGCTGACGTAAGCTCTTTGAGTATAATCATCAATAATTGTAAATCCTTTTGATACTCTTGAGAGATTCATTTTAAAAGGATAAATAATAAATTCAAGACAAAACTGATGTATTGTCCCCACCCAAATATTAATATCATCATCTATACTAAGTAAACTTAGGCGTTCCTTAATTTCTTCAGCAGCTCTATTAGTGTATGTGATAGCAATTATTCTTTTTAGTGATCCATCGTGTTTAATTGCTTGGTAAGCAATTTTCCTTGTAAGTACCCTTGTTTTCCCACTCCCAGGACATGCATTTACATAAAGGTTATCTTCACTTTCCACAACATCTTTTTGTTCTAAATTTAAATCATTTACGATTTTTTCGAAGATATTTGTCATTTTGAAACCTCAGCATAAAGTATTTTTGTGTAATTTTCTATCTGATTGATTAGATACACAACATCCTCATCTTTACCAAAGTACTCTAATAAAGAAATTATTGCTATATTCAAATCAGCTGTATCACTTGTTTTTAAACTAGCTGATAAAGCTGACAATTCTGTAGTTTCCTCGTACAAGTCGATTGTATGGAGTAGAATTTTTTTATAAATTGAGAGATCTACTATTTCCTGACATGCAAAAGCAATAGCATTAAGAATATACTTAGGAATTTTGATTAAAAAGTCAATTTTTTCACCTAACTCAATTGCAAACCACCCCTTACCAACATGATTGGCTAGTTTTAACATCGCTAAATTTCTTTCTAAATATTGTTCACTTTGTATTTCTTCTTTATAAGCAGTTATTGTTTTTTTATCTTTGAATGCGTCATCTATAATTGGACTGACATAAGTTAGAATATTTTCTTTATTCACATCTAAAAACTCAATTTCAAATGTTGTATTAGCATAAAAACAATTAACCCAATTGTTTTCATTAAAAAGGGAGGATAATTTTTCTTTTCTTGCTTGACCTTTCTCTTGTGCAGTGCTTTTATACAATCGATGTTCTGATGGGATTGCCTGTTCATCTAAATCAGTTACAATAGCACACTTTCTCTGTATTCTATCATCGTCAAACAAGCTAGCGATATATTCAAACGAAGTACTACCAACATTAATCAAACCTATTCCAAGTTCGTCTAAGTTTATACCAAATAATTTTTTTACTATTTGAGGAATAAGTATTTCTTCAGCATCTCCTTCAACTAAGATAACACCTTTAGAAAAAAGCAATCCATTTCTTTTAACATCTAAATATCTCTCTACTGCGTTTATTAGATTTAGATTGTTCTTTTTTAACTTTTCTTTAGCAAATGAGTTCAGATTATTTGCTGGATTCATAACGATAGATTTGCCATTAAACGATTTTAATACATTCATCCGAGATATTTCAGACACTTCAGCTAAATGTACAGAATGTGTGGTCATGAGAATCTGAGTATAGTTTTTTTGAAGATTTAATCCTTCGAACAGAGTTTTTTGAATATGATGATGAATATGAGCTTCTGGTTCTTCAATCAACATAATATTAAGTAGTTCTCTTGAACGACACGCTTCAAATTCGACTATTTTCAAAGCTAAATAAATCATATTTAGATGTCCTAACCCTAGTAAGTCTAAGTCGATATTTTGTTCTGGCTTCATTGAAAGAAATTTTGCTAAAGAACCCATATCATCTGACATAGTTGAGGAAAGAAGAAGATTAGGAGAATACACTGAACCAATTATGCTATTTAGTTGCCGATTAATATTTTCGCCAATTTTCCTAATTTCAGGAACACTGGTAATAGTCTCATTTAATTGCTGTATAATTGTTTTTAATGACTCAACATTATCTGATGATATTTTTGATTCAATTGTTTCCATGATTCTTTTGACAGGGTTTCGATTGTTTTTCATTTCTCTAAGAACATCTCGAAGAGCGTCAACATAAACAACCGAAATATGCTTGAAAATATCTGACATGTCAATTCTTGAGCCCAAAAGAGCTTCATCGTCTTCTTCAGGATTACTAGCTATATTGTCATTGAGTCTTCCTACCAATTTATCATAATTTTCATTGATACAGAAATTTAGATTTGATTTAGATGTGTAGTAAAATTCATAGTCGGATAGACGAATAGAATTTCTAAATTCGTTAAATTGATGAGAGTCTAATTCAGTGGAAATATCAAATAATTGCTTTCTAATAGCTTTGTTAGGTCTAATAAATAGAGAAATACTACCTACACCTTTATCTGCATTTGAAATCAATTCTTCTAAGATTGTTTGACTTTCAGAATTTAAAGAAATGGAAGCACAAATCTCATTGTCAAATTCTTCTTCGCTGATTCCTTCAAATGTCGCAGAGATAATAATCCAATGCCCTTGCCACCCATTTTGAATTCCATGAAAAAAATCTGATTCTTTCAGTGTTTTACTACTATAGTAATAACTATCATCTAATAAGATTCTCAATGCAGTAAGAGCATTGGTTTTCCCTGAATCATTCTCACCTATAATAGTATTTGTCTCATTATCGAATCGAAAGATTTCGGATTCATAATTTCTAAAATTTCGAATTTGAAGAGTAGATATAAACATAAGCAGATCTCCTAACTATTTAATTAATATGATTATATAGTAAGTTTATCATAAATTATGTTAGTAAAAGTTCTCATTATAACAATTGGGTTAAAAAGAAAATAGATAGTATTCTACCTCATATTTATTTGAAAGTAATATATAAAAGACGTTCAAATTCGAACGCCTCTCGTTAACCAAATATTGGATTCAGAATCTAGTTTTCATATATAAACAGAGTATGATTAGGTGCAAAAATTGCACTTTTATTGCACTTTTATTTTTATTTATAGTGTTTTACTGTTCTGTATATTGTTTTAACTCCCTTGATAGTATCGCATTCTGTTTTATACACTTTACGTTGAAAACAGAGTGGGAGTAAGATATATTAAACACCCCTTTAACCTTAACGGTTAGAGGGGTGTTTATATTTTCATAAAGCGTTTCATATGTTTGTAATTTTTATTTTTGATATATTGAATTATATAGACAAGGAGGCGTTATGAATGTTTGTTGCACAAGCAATTTTTTCTACTAAGGATGAGGCATCTAAGGCTATATTAGATAACAAAGCTAGTCATGCTAAACAAGATTTTGAAGGCTTTGAGGGCTTTATTGATGCACAAGTTTGGAAGTCTGAAACGGGAAGCAAGTTAGAATATGCGATTGTTTCTAAATGGAATGATAAGAAAGATTTTCAAGCTTGGATTTCTAGACCTTCTCATGTTGAAGAGCATAAAAACATGAGTAAAGAAAAGAAAGAAAACGAAGAAGCGAAAGTTTCAAAAATCGAAAAGCAAATTAAAAAATACGAACTTGTAGATTAATAAGTAAGTTATTTTAATGAGCTTTATAAAATAAAAATCACGAGTGATTTTAGGTGGATGTTCACCTTTAGTCACTCGTGATTTTTTGTAGAAGTCATCCTTTTTTCTGTAAATTTTTGTATAATAATAGAGAACTTAAGTATATTAATAAATTCCTAAGTTATAATTTGAAACGTTTATTAGGAGGGAGTGGCGATTAAAAAGTTACTAGTCTTATTATGTATATTTATCGTAGTTGTGGTCGGTGTGATGCTGTTTATATCAAGTGGTAGAGATAGTGATCGTGATGTTCGGAATTTCACTTCTAAAAATGGAACGGAAGGTGAATATTTAATTTATCCTGTTAAGGACGCTAAGGGGATATTAGTGTGGTTACATGGTGATGGTGCTTATGAGTTTCATCATCCTGATTCAGAAGTTTATTTAGCTGGGAAAGATGGCATTCGTCAAGTTGCTAAAGAAAAGGGGTTAACTTTAGTTGTACCGAAGTCTGTTAACGATGAAGAGCAATGGTGGAAGAATGGAGAAGCCAATGTGCAATATTTGGTTGAATTGATTTCTTCTTTACCAAATCATGAAAAATTATGGATAGGTAGCTTTTCAGGTGGTGCAGAAACAACTGCATATTGGATGTTAGATAAATTACCAGAACTAAATGTTCAATCTGGCGGCGCTATAATGTTTGGTGGAGGAGGCTCTCCAAAGAAAGAAGGGATTGCCACTCATATAGAAAAGTCACAACATGTTAAAGGATCATTTCCATTAACATGGATTGTTGGAGAAAATGATCACGTAGGTGGAAAAACTGAAGATGACCCATTTGATGCTTTCGCTACAAGTAAAGAAGGTGAAGCATTCTACGCTCAAGAAGGTTGGGTAACAAAGAGGGTTGTCTTAAAACATTACAGTCACGTATTGGCAAATGGAGAAGTCGGACTGTACGGGAAATATTTAAGAGAATATATTGATTGAAAATTACCAATTCATATTAAATATTTATTAGTTTCTAGAGTTTATATATAACTAAAGCTGTATTACTTAAAATTAATATTATGAATTTTTAGATTTATTTGAATTTACCATCTTAATTTTAATTTATTTATGCTAAAATTATATATAAATATATATAAGGAGTGTTTAATATGAATTGTCCTAAATGTGGTTCACCTGTTATGCAAGATGACAGATTCTGTGGCGAATGTGGTGAAAAGTTAATGCAGTCTAATGGAAACACGACTGCAGTAGAATCAACTAATAATGAAAAAGTTGAGAAGTTTAAAAGTTCTTTAAATACATATAAAAATGAAACCTTAAATGAGAGTAAAGGTTTCTTTAAAAATATTTTTACGAATTTAGATCAAGAGATTTCAAGTGCACACACATATAGTTATAAGTTTATAGCTTCTTTAGTAGGTGCTGGTATTCTATTACTATTAATTTTCTTGTTAATTATAGTACCTGCAGATATAAGCTTTTTTGGACCATCTAAATCAAGTTTTGTTTTCAG
Organism: Mammaliicoccus sp. P-M58; assembly: GCF_022386165.1. NCBI lineage: Bacteria > Bacillati > Bacillota > Bacilli > Caryophanales > Staphylococcaceae > Mammaliicoccus > Mammaliicoccus sp. P-M58. Next base: position 42,339 of record NZ_JAJNJI010000002.1, on the reverse strand, counting down.
TGTTTTATTTTCAATCATTTTCAGTTTAGCACTATTGTTTGCTATAACTTTAGGTATTGTTAAACTGTTGAATACAAATATTAACGTGCATAAAGTATTATCAGACTTTGTTTCATTTAATTTATTTTCAACAGGATTTTTCTTTGTTGGATTATTATTTGCACTCATTAAAGTACCAAGCTTCGCAATGATATTAATTTTGTTAAGTATTTTATTATTTGTAGTATCTCCTATCTACTTAATGACGAAATATAGTAATCAATTTAACTTCCGTTTTCAAGTGGTGTACGGCATTCTTATTTACTTTGTTGTTGCATCGATTATATTACGTATATTAGTAGAAAAATCAATTTCGGATTCTCTAGATATAGTCAATTCGTTATTAACTGATTATTAGGAGGTAAGCCATGAAATATTGTAAAAATTGCGGGAATAAACTTTCTGATGGTCAAAAGGTATGTACACAATGTGGTACGCCTGTAGTTCAAGAAAATCAAACGAATCAGAATGTTGAACATAAGAAAATGAATAAAAAACCACTGATAATTATTGCTATCATAGCATTACTGTTATTGTTAATATTTGCCGTTTATAAAGTCGTTGAATCACAACTATCTCCTGTCAAAGAAGCTGAAGAAATTGCTTCAGATATTAAAAAAGGAAATACTAAATCTTTAAAAAATCATTTGAAATTTAATAATCGTGATTTAAGTCAAACAGAAAGTAGAGCTTTTTATGATTATGTAGTTGAAGCGGATAGTTCTGATAGATTTGCTGATGAGGTTGAAAGCCAAGTGAAAGATATGAAAGATAGTGATGCGGAAAGTACTTCTATAAGTGCTGGAGAACAGCCTGTCATTCAAATTAAGAAAAATGGTAAGAAATATAGCATCTTTGATAACTATGAATTTGAAGTTGTAAAAGAAAGTGTTTCAATACAATCAGATTCAGATAGTACAATTACTTATGACTACAATGGTAAAAAGAAAAACATCAAATTATCTAAAGATAACGATAAAGTATTTGCAACACTGCCAATAGGTAATTATCATTTAGATGCTACTAAAGCGATAGATGATAAGAAATTTAAAGGTGAAGTTATTGTTAACATGGTGGATTCATCTGAAGTAGTAGAGAATTTCAAACAAAAAAATGTTAAAGTAAATATCGACTCAGAACATAGCTATGGCGAGGAAGATGTAGATATTTATATCAATGGAAAGAAACGAGGTACTTATCAAACATATGATGAAACAACATATGGCCCGTTCTTACCAGATGAAAAAGTAGCCATATATGCACAAACTAAAGTAAATGATAAAGTATTTAAGACAAATATTGTTAATGTCACAAAAGCCGATGACGGTGAAGATGAAATAACGGTGAATCTTTCATTTGATGATGATGCAATCAAAGATTATAAAGAAAATGAAGAATTAAAAGACGATGTACAAACATTTATGGAAGATTATACTGATGCATTAAATGAAGCATATGAGGAAGAAGACTACATGTATGTATCTAGTTATATTAAGAGTAGTTCAGATACGGCAGATCATATAGAAAATGTTGTTGAAGAAGGCGGTAGTACAGAGTTCTCTACACCTAAAGTGACAAAGTATGATAAAAAAGGTGACACCATTACAATTGAAACAGAAAAGAAAGACCAAAATGGTAAAAGTATTAAATCTAAATACGTATTAGATTATGATTCAACATTCTCTGACTTTAAAATTAAAGATTATACAGATATCTAATTTAATCAATAGAGTTTAGGATCTAAGGCATTAGTATTGTCTTAGATTCTTTTTCTATATTTTATATATAAGAATATAGCACTATTTTCACTTGAAATTATATATGTATGTTGTATCATGAAGGTGAATAATTACACTCAAGAAATTTTAATATAAATTTGAGGGGGTGATAATTACAAAGCTAGGATTTGGAGATTGTTATAGTTGCGTTGATTGAATGTTTAAACGAGAAGTTATCGCAAGTAAGTACTCAAAATTTAAGGAGTGATTGATTATGCGTAAAGTAAGTAAAGTACTTTCAGCAACGGTCGTCTTATCAACACTTGTAGTAGGGTCTTCAGCGGTGCCTATCACAAATAGTAGTTCAGATGTTCAAGCAGCAGAAAAAGTTCAAGAATGGGGTCATGGTGAAGGTGGAAGCGGTGTTAGTACAGAAAGTGCTGCAGATACACAATCGCAAATACCATGGTATAACTATGAAGGCTATACAACATATGATCCAACATTTACATTAGATTATAATTTTGTTCGTGCAATGAAATATGATAATTTTACGCTCAATGGCTATAAAGCAAATCCAAAAGCTAACCAAAACCATGCTTATACAGTAGATTCTTATGGTTCTCAAATAGATTTTAATGAGAAAGATCAAGTTATCCAAATGGAATTCAATACAAAACCACACGCAGTCACTAAAGCACAATTTAAAAAAGCGCACGCATCAAATGATAGTACAGCAGAAGGAAAATCTGAAGATGGTGGTACATTCATACCTTATAATACGAATAACGGCGCTTATAAAGCCTACTTTGATAAAGATGGTTATTTAACACATATCCGTATTGGTCAATAGTGTATGATGATGTGACTGATTATATATAAAGAATAGACAATCCTCTAAACTTTTGGTTTAGAGGATTGTTTTAATTCGATTGATTTATTTTTATTAATCGGTTAAAATAAATTAACCGTAAATAGAAGGAGAGATTTCATGCAATCAAATCGATTTGAAATAAATACATTCGAGGAACTGAAGTGTATATCTGATCAATTACGAATGAAAATATCTATGCTATTGATAGAACGAGAAATGACTGCAACGGAAATTGGGAAACATTTGAATATTCCAAAGGCTAAGATATTTTACCATTTGAAAGAACTTGAGAAATATGGAATGGTAAAAATCAATCGTACAGAGGTTAAAGGAAGTAATGTTTACAAATATTATGTAGCAACTCATAACGGATTTAAAGTGAATCCTCAACTATTAAATGAATATCGAGATGAAGTGTCAGATTCAACAAAAGATATGGTAACTTCACAGATTAATCGAACAATTGATGTGTTAAATCAATATGGTTTAATCATGGATGATGAACAGTTAATATCAAAGACTGTACAAGCGAAGTGGTCTCAGAATCAGTTCGATACATTTAAGCAAAAACTTGATGCATTAATTGATGAAGTAGATCAACAATCCAATGATGAAGATGAATCATATTATTATTTGAATGTAATTGGATTTGAAATGAGAGATAAAGTCTTTAATCGTGAGGAGAATGATGATTAATGAGAGCACTCTTAAAACATACTGACTTTATGCAACTCATTTTTGGACGAATATTAACCAATACTGCAGATAGTATTTATTTTATTACGACTATGTGGTTAATTTATGATATAACAAAAAGCTCTGCACTTACAGGGCTTTTAAGTAGTTTGATATTAGTACCGAAATGTTTACAGATGCTTTATGGGCCAATTATTGATCATTTTAGTTTGAAGAAAATTTTGATACATTCTCAAACGATACAAGCAGTCTTAGTGGGTATAATTGCTGTTCTCCTATTCTTTCACTATGAAAATGCTATACTTATTATTATTCTTGTTGTGACAGCAGCAATGGTTGGTGAAATTTCTTATCCTATTAGTAATAAGCTAGTGCCAGTGTTATTACCTAAAGATAAAATTGTGTCAGGTAACGCAATGATGTCATTTTCTAATCAAAGTATGGATTTAGTATTAAATACAGTCATTACGATATTGATTTCTTTAGTCAGTATATATACGTTATACGTTATGAATACAATTATTTTTATAAGCGCAGCAGTTATATATGCGATGATAAAAGTTAAATCTCAAAAATCTACTGGTAGTACATTGGATTTTAAAACATATATGAATTCATTAAGTGAAGGTTTATATACAGTGAGACATTCATTATTGTGGATATTCCAGATTGGCGCATTTGCAGTTAACTTTGGAATTGGCATGGTTTATACAGCACTACCTGTTTTATCTCACTACCTTAATCAACCAATATATTATGGATTGTTTTTATCTGCTATATCATTAGGTATGGTATTATCAACGCTAGTTGTTGGATATGTTAAGAAATATCCATTTGGTAAATTGATGGTAGTAACTTTTATTTTATCAGGTGTTTTTCTATTGTTAGGTTTTGTAACACCTATTTATATATTTATAATTTTGTTTGGCTTAAGTTGGTTATCTGTAGGATTGGCGAATATTTTATTCCTGTCAGCTGGCCAAGCAATCATTCCAGAGTACATCTTAGGAAGAATAACTTCAATTACAAGTAGTTTAGGTGTCATTGGTTTACCTTTAGGAAGTCTAATAGGTGGGTTTTTACTAGAATTAATGAACCCAATTGCTTTAATCAGTATAACAGGTTGCTTTTTTATTGTTTTGGGGATTATTTGGCTAGTGCATCCAAAACTTAATAAACTAAGACCTATTGATTTATTAACTTTGGATGATTTTGAAATAAGTGTAGATAATAAGAATATTGATATAAAAAACGATGCTCTAGGAAGTTAAATTAGAGCATCGTTTTAATGTGTTCAATTTCTGGTTCTTCTAGTTCGTGTGCGCCGTCGAGTAGTTCGAATTGAACGTTTTTAAATAATGGTTTAAGTTGTTCTGATAGTGCTTTTACTTTACCGGGTATTGTTAAATAATCATTTGAACCTGTCGTGATAATGACGGATGTTTCTTTATAAGTTTCCGTAATATGATAGTCGAGGTCTGATGGGTGCAGTAATAAGATTTGATCAACTTTAATAAGGTATTGTTCCAGTAATCCCAATATGAAATTCGCACCGTTTGAATAACCTAAAAATATGACTTCTTCATAATCGTGTTCTTCGATAAATGTATTCCAAAAATCTATAAAAGATTTCGTTTGTTGTTCGAAGTCATGTCGGTCTAATGTGTTGTTCTGAAGCGGTGCAAAGAAACGTCTTTCTTGTCCTTCGCCAACACTACCTTGTAATCCTAAAACGTTCGCTTCAGGATTTAATATACTTGAAAAAGGAAGAAGTTGGTATTGATTGCCACCTGTTCCATGAAAAAGTACAATTAAAGTATTGTTATTGGGATTTTCTTGTAAGAAATATTCCATTTTATCTCCTCCATAAATGTGAAAGGGCTGTTGTTTATGAATCACAATTCAATTATACATCATGTATCTATTATAAATCATGATGCAGAAGAATCATTTAATTTTTATCGTAATATATTAGGTCTTAATTTACTAATGAAGACTGTTAATCAAGAGAACTATGAAATGTATCATGTGTTCTTTGCGGATAAATATGGACGACCAGGTACAGAAGTGACGCTTTTTGAAATGAAAGAAGGTAAAGATAATCAGTTTGGTGCTAATGCATTTGATCGATTACTTTTTAAAGTGCCTTCTGTAGAATCGTTGAAATATTGGGAAGCACGATTTGATGAATATGAAGTGTGCCATTACGGTATTGAAGTTTACACTGACCGCAGTCTAATTCGCTTTGAAGGACCGGATAATACACCACTCGGTTTAATCGTCATTTCTGAACAAGAAGATGTCCATCAATTTAATAGAGATGAAAAAAGTACTGTGCCAGTAGAATATCAAATACTTGGTCTAGATTCTATACATGCACGTGTTAGATATCCTAAAGCAAGTATAGAACATTTCCAATCATTATATAATTGGGCATCAGCAGGTCAACATACATTCTTTGATACAGATTTAACTGTAGAGATTTTGCATAATCGTAATCAAGATATGTATCATGAAATACATTTTATTTATGACACATTTAATCCAATTGAAGATCAAGGATTTGGTGGGATACATCACGTTGCTATTTCAGCTGAAGACGAAGGTGAATTGCAAGAAGTTGAAACAGCTTTAGATAAATTAAATATGGTCCATTCCCCGATTAAAAATCGAGGATTCTTTAAATCAATTTACTATAGAGATCCAAATCAATTGCTATTTGAAGTTGCGACTTTAAAGCTTAATATGAAAGAAATTGCCTTTGAAGACAAAGCATTTCAAGACATCCCGTTATACTTACCAGAACATTTAGAAGAGAAACGCGCATATATAGAAAATCAATTACAAAAATAGAATTGAGTAAAATAAGGTATTTTATATAATACAAGTATTTGAAATACGATATATATAACCATATAATATAATTAACATTGAATATTATATTTGAGGGTTGATATTTATGAATACGATTATTAAAAATATTAAGCAAAGACCTAAGCAATTTATATTATGTGTAGGGATTCCATGTTTATGGCCATTACTACTTTTATGGGATAATATAAAAATAGAGTCATTTATAGTAATAATAGGAATCGGAATGTCAATCATGGTATTTGTCAATTTCAATATGAATGCGTCCCATGAAGTGTTAGGTGAAGAATTGAACCAAATCATAAAAAAGCATGGCGTTTCAAAAGAACATTTGTTTGAAATAACAGGATTAACAAAGTATGAAGTAACAGAAAAAGACCATCAATTTGAGTTTCATGTTTCACCAGGAAGAAAGAAAAAGTATTTAAATATGTTGAAAGAATATTATGAATGAATAATAAAACCAGCAAAAATTACAAGCGACATGTGAAAATTTGCTGGTTTCTTTTTTGTGGAATAAATCAGTTATGCGTTAAGTGAAATAAGGGTAAAACGCACGAAGACTGGAAGATATCGTGCGCTAAGGTACAAAATCAGGGTGTAACGCACGAAGAGTCGGAGATATCGTGCGCTAAGGTACAAAAACAGTGTGTAACGCACGAAGACTGAGAGATATCGTGCGCTAGGGTATAAAAACAGTGTGTAACGCACGAAGACTGAGAGATATCGTGCGCTAGGGTGCAAAATCAGGGCGTAACGCACGAAGACTATATAATACTTACTTATTCTCTATACAATATGACTGTATTTTTATAATTTTATCTTTTTCAAATGTGTATATGTCGCATGCATCTATCTTGTTTATTTGGATGCTATCTTTATAAAAATAACCTGTACCTATAACGACAATTTGGTGGTCACTCTTAATTGTATCGTGAATTTCAAATTGCGTTGTTACTGTTTCAAAATAATGTGAGACTTGTGTGCAATAATTTGCAACTTCTTCATAACCTTTCAATGTTGTATCGCCAACAATATGCCATTCGATATCTTGATCTAAATAAGCATTACATTTATCAAAATGTCCTGTAGAAAAACTTTCTGCAACTGATGAATTAGACAATGAAGTTCACCTCATTTTAGCTAAATTATAACAACGCACGTGTAAAATAACAATTTGTAGGCGGAATATTGTCGAAATTGTTACAATATTTTATAATAATGACAAATATTAACATTATTGTTATGTGAAAGGGGCGATCAACATGCACTTTATCATCTCATTAATTGCTGGATTAATCATTGGTATATACATGAATAAGAAGAAAGTTCCTGTTAATGCTAAGAGCTTATTGTTTACTATGGCTTTTGTAATAATGTTGCTAGCATTATCAGATTTCTGTGCAGGAATATTAGAAGGTATTCAAGACTCAAGGAATAGTAGATAACATATGATGTTAAAGAAGCTTATACAGACGTTTAAGTGTAAGCTTCTTTTTATAAATCCTTTCATATCAACGATGCAAAATATCTTTGGCAAAATATTTTTCTGGATTTTTAATGCAATGACAACGATGTTTGATACACTGTTTTTGAATCTTTTATTAAGGTGATGACAAGGAGGACATCGATATGAATTTAAGTAAGCAAATTATTCATTTAAGAAAAGAGTATAACTTATCTCAAGAAGATTTAGCTGAAAAAGTCTTTGTGAGTAGGCAGTCTATTTCTAATTGGGAAAGGGGTAAGAGTTACCCCGATATTGAATCTTTATTGCTCCTCAGTAATATATTTGATGTCTCCTTAGATCATTTAGTAAAAGGAGATGTAAACATGATGAAAAGAGAAATGGATAGAAAAGTATTTGATAAGTGGACTTGGTTAATGATGACCTTTATGGGACTTGCTGCTATTTTACTTATACCGAGTATGATGTTAATGGGTATGTATGGATTGTTTGTGCCTTTTGTTCTTTGGTTAATCGGTACGTTCTTTGCTTATAAAGTAGATAAATTTAAAGAAGTCCATAATATTAAAGCATATAGTCAAATTATGGACTATATGAATGGTAAAGATGTAAAAACAATTCGTGAAAGAACAAAGAAAGATAAATTTAAAGATAGAGTCGTTGCTATTGTAACGCCAATTATATTCGCACTTATCGCATTTATAGTTGCTTATTATGGCATGAAATTAATAGATTGATCAAAAAAAGCCAAATCACATGTTTGCTCATGTGGTTTGGCTCTTTTTAACCTAATTTAAGTTTAAAGTTTGTCCTATTTCGTCGGTCTTTGATTTAAAATCAAATGCATCTTTTGATAATGGTTGTCCTGTTTCGGCTAATTTCTTTACACTTTGTATTTGAAAATACCAACCTGTAAAATCATTCGCAATGGTTTCAAAAGTGAAAGGTAATGATTCTTTAAATGTTAACGTCACAGTGTCCCCATTTTCTTCTAATGAAAAATCTACATGACCTTGGTCCCAGTCATATCCAATATGATCATTTGGATGATAGTCTGTAATCTTCGCATATTCATATTCATTATTACCAAGGTCGAAGATTAATTGACTACCTGCTCGTTCTTCTTCAAAAGATAATTCAGGAAACCATTGTTTAATGCCTTCAGTCGTTCCTAAAAGTTTGAATACATGTGACTTATGAGAATGTATGGATACATCAATCGTTTGATGAGCGTGCGTTTCGTCAGTTCTGTAATTTACGTTCATTCTAATCCCCCTTATTGTTTGTCGTACTTAATATACCAATAATTTAGCAAAATATAAAAAATTTATAGCAAAGCATAATTTAGTACCTTGCAATGTATAATAGTGTGTGTTATATTTTCATCAAGAGCTATTATACATTGTATAGTACTGGGGTAAGTGGAGGAAAAAATATGAACATACAATTTAAAAAGGGCGCACTTGAATTTATTGTATTGCTTATTATTAAAGGCGAAGATCAATACGGTTATTCATTAATTCAAAAAATTACACCTAGAATCACGATCTCTGAAGGTACGGTTTATCCTTTGTTAAGACGTCTCGTAAAAGAAGCATATTTAACAACATATTATGAGCTATCTACTGAAGGACCAGCTAGAAAGTATTATAAGATTACTGATTCAGGTAATGAGCGATTAGAGCAACTATTAAAAGAGTGGCAAAGTTTCACAGATGCGGTGAATTTGTTTTTAGAGGAGAGTGAAAGTAATGAGTAAGAAAGAATACTTAAATTTGTTAAATAAGTATTTAAAGAATATATCTGAAGAAGATAAGCAAGATATTCTAGCTGAATATGAAACGCATTTTATAAGTGGTGTTGAAGACGGACAAACAGAAGAGAATATTGCTAAAGAACTTGGTCATCCGAGAGATATTACCAAGGAAATAAATGCAACTTTAGCAATAGATAGAGCAGAATCTCATCATAAAGTAGGTAACGTGTGGCAAGCGATTATATCTGTAATGGGACTAGGTTTATTGAATTTCTTTGTTATTTTAATTCCTTTTGTCGTTATTATTTCGGTGCTATTTAGTTTTATGGCGACAACTCTATCTCTAATCGTTACGCCAGCGATGTTGATTGTAAAGGGTGTCTATAATGGCTTTGATGCAGTTCACCAAATAGATGTATATATTGTGTTAGCCAGCTTTGGTTTAGGGCTCGTGCTGTTTGTGGTTACTTACTTATTAACTAAATGGTCATATCAATTAACGGTTAAATATTTACGTTGGAATATTTCTATCGTGAAAGGAAGTGCTAAATCATGAAGAAATTATTATGGATTTTATTTAGTCTAGGACTTGTTATATTTATCGTATTTGGTACACTGACATTTGCTGTCGGGAAAAAAGAAGCAGATAATATGAAACGAGAAATGATCTTAAATAAGACTTATCAAGAAAAAATTAAACATATAAATGTTAACGCATCAGATGCCGCTGTAACCATCAAAAAAGGCGATCAATTTAAAGTGACATCTGTAGGGAATAAAGATGAATTTGATATAACTTCTAAAGTAGAAGACGAAACATTAAACGTCAATTTAAAAGAACAAAATTTGATGATTAATTTTAATTTCTTTAAGAATGCATATAATGAAATTGAAATAACTGTACCTAAAAATCTTGAACAACTGGATATAAAGACAGACACAGGTAAAATTAATATGCACGATATTAAATCTGATAACACATCTTTAGTTGTAGATACGGGCATGATAAATGTTAATGGTTCAGATTTAGGGAATTTTGAAGCATATTCAGATACAGGAAAAATTTTAACTAATAAGACGAACTTCAAGAATGGAAAAATTCAAAGTGATACAGGAACAGTTAGATTAAATGATGCACCAACCGATACACCATTAGACATTGAAACAGATACAGGTTCTGTGAGATTGGTTTATAATAAAACGTTGAAAAATACGTTACTAGATATCGAACAAGATGTAGGTAATACACAGATTAACCGCGCTGAATTAAAGAATAAAAAAGTAGGTTCTGGAGATAACTTAGTTAAAATTAGAAGTGATGTCGGTTCTGTTCAAATAGATTAATAATAAAACGCTAACGAGATTGACTCGTTAGCGTTTTGTTTAATTTAAACTTTATGATTTTTGAGATATTTCTTGTATATATGCTAATGCTTGTCTTTTTTTCTCTTTGTTTAAACCACGCAATAATTGAATGGCATCATTAATAATTTGTGAATCTTCTTCATCTTCGTATGCTTCTGGTACGTTTACCCAACCCATAATATAAGCGGGTGTTGTAGATAGTGCGATTGATAATTTTTCAACTACTGATGGTGTTAATTTAGATGTTTGGCCAGTCTCATATCTGGAAATGGTCGACTGATTAACGTTAATCAGTTTAGCTAATTTATACGTGCTAAATCCGAGTTCTTCTCTTCTTTGTTTAATTCGATATCCTGTTTGATTCAATGCTTTCACCTCAATCACTTCAAATGATGATCTATTAATTCTATTATATCTGATTTAAGTTGTGATTTGTAATTTTCAGATACGAATGATACTTTATTGACCAATAAAAATTCATTTGCTATAATTCGAACTAATCGAATAAAAGCTTTCTAGGGTTCCGTAACTGAGTGGTTAGTCTGGACCGAGAGAAAGCCGCAAGTTGAGACTTGTGACACGGAGGGATAAAAGCCTGGGAGACTTATTAAATAAGTTTCCCGGGCTTTTTAATTTAAGGAGGAAAATTTAAATGAACTGGATAAAAATTATCATTGGCGCAATATTTGAAGTTGGTTGGGTAGTCGGTTTAACACATGCAAATAATACATTTGAATGGATTCTGACAGTTATCGCGATTGTCGTAAGTTTCTATTTATTAATTAATGCATCTAAATATCTGCCAGTAGGTACTTCGTATGCTGTATATGTTGGGTTAGGTGCGACGGGTGTAACCATTGTGGATTTCGCATTATTTGGTGAACCTGTTGTTATCGGAAAAGTTATTTTAATCGTGACGTTAATTATAGGTGTCATTGGCTTGAAACTTGTAACACGTGAAGAGGAGGGTGCATAACATGGCATGGATTGTATTGATTTTCGCAGGTTTATTTGAAATGTTAGGCGTATTATTTATGAACATTTATGCAAAACGAAATAATATCCCATCGTTATTAGGACTAGGGTTATTCTTTGTATTAAGCTTTATTTGTTTATCCATCGCAATGAATACAATACCTATGAGCACGAGCTATGCAATATGGACTGGTATCGGTGCTGTCGGCGGTGCGTTATTAGGTATTATATTCTACGGGGAGTCTAAAGAATTTAAACGTATATTATTTATCGGCATTATTCTAGCAAGCACGATAGGTTTGAAGTTAATCAGTTAACTAATTAATAACTTATAAATCATAATTGATTTCCATCCATTCATTGACTTCTTTGAAACCAAGCTTTTTGTATACTGGTTTACCTAAAGTAGAAGCGGCGAGGAAGATTTTTTTGATATTTCTTGATTCAACATCTTGAATGAGTTCAGTAATGATTTTTTGGGCGATGCCTTGTCCTCTAAAATCTGGGTGTGTATAAATATTAGTAACGTATGCTCTTTCACCTGAAGGGTTTGTGAATGATGGTGGAAATGGGTAATAGATAATCGCGCCACTTGCGATAATTTTATCATCAACAATGGCTAATAATTGATAAAGCGATTTGTTCGTTAACATGTCCGTGAAAAATTGTTCTAGTTCAACATCTATATTAGGTGTTGGGTTAGAACCTTCATCAATTAATTGCGCTTTGCGTAATTCGACTAATTTACTTAAATCTGAAATGGTTGCTTGTCTAATAAACATATTTAACCTCCTTAATATCTATATAAATGGGTATATATTATTATAGATGATTTTATACAACAACTTAAATTAAAGTGGGGATAAAATGAAAAAAATATTAATGACAGGTGGAACAGGTCTAGTTGGATCAGCTTTAGTTGCACATTACTTAAATACAGATAGTGAAATTTATATATTAACAAGAAGTGATAGAACGTCAGATGAACCGTTTGTGCATTATATTAATTGGTCTGAAGATGGTTGGGAAGAGTATTTACCTCAAATTGATATCGTGATAAACCTGGCTGGTGCTAGTCTCAACAACCGTTGGACGCCAGAGCATAAAGAAGCCATTATGAAGAGTCGTATTGAATCGACTAAACGGTTATATAATTATTTTGAAAAGCAAAATTATGTGCCAAAAGTATTGTTTAATGCAAGCGCAGTTGGATACTATCCGCCGTCTAAAGTGGTATCTTACGATGAGTATGATCAGTTTCTATCACATGACTTTCTATCGACGGTTGTAGAAAGATGGGAGCAAACAGCATGGCTATTTGATAAATTAGGAACGAGAGTCGTTATAGGTCGATTTGGTGTTATATTATCCAGTGAGGGTGGTGCGCTACCTACAATGGTTAAACCGTATCAATTCTTTGTTGGTGGTCCACTTGGTTCAGGTAAGCAATGGATGAGTTGGATTCATATTGATGATTTAGTAAAAGGTATCACTACGCTCATTCAAAATGAACAATTTAAAGGTGTTTATAACTTATGTAGTCCTCATCCAGTCCAACAAAATGAGCTCGGCGAATCAATTGGAAAAGCGATTCATAGACCACATTTATTACCAGTACCAAAATTTGCATTGCGCTTGTTATTAGGAGAGCAGTCTACCGTTATTCTAGATGTTCAAAAAGTATTCCCTAAAAAGTTACAAGAACAGAATTTTGAATTTGAGTATCCATATATAGATGATGCCATTAGTCATTTGTTAAAATAAATATTAATTATAGAAGTGGTTGGGACATAATGTAGTGTCTCAGTCACTTTTTTCTTTTGACTTATATACAAAACAAATGTATGATAATGAATATTAATACGAATTATAGTATATTTATTATAAAGGTGGGTACTCAATGAATCAGTTTATCGCATTAACAGAAAAGTATAGCCCGAATAATTATAGTCCATTAGATATTGTTTTGACTGAAGGTAAAGGTGCACATGTTAAAGATTCAGATGGCAATACATATATTGATTGTGTTTCTGGATTTTCAGTTCTAAACCAAGGGCATGGTCATCCTAAAATTATTCAAGCATTTTTAGATCAAAGTCAAAAGATTACAATGACTTCTAGAGCTTTGTATAGTGATAATTTAGGCACTTGGGAAGAGAAGATTTGTAAGTTAGCCAATAAAAATAAAGTTTTACCTATGAATACTGGAACAGAAGCGGTAGAGACTGCCATCAAAGTAGCAACGAAATGGGGTCAAGATATCAAAAGTATCAATGCACTTGATGCTGAAATTATTGCGATGGAAGGTAATTTTCATGGTCGAACAATTGGTTCGCTGTCCTTATCATCAAACGATAGTTATAAAGAAGGCTTTGGTGTACTAGCGGGTAATATTAAATACAGTGAATTTGGTAATGCTGAAGAAATTGCTTCTCTTATCACACCAAATACAACAGCGATCATCTTAGAACCTATTCAAGGAGAAGGTGGCGTTCATATCCCACCTAAAAATTTCATTAAAAATGTTAAAGCTTTGTGTGAGCAACATCAGATTCTCTTGATTGCAGATGAAATTCAAGTAGGATTAGGTAGAACAGGTAAGATGTTTGCGATGGAATGGGAAGGCGTTGAACCTGATATTTATTTATTAGGAAAAGCTTTAGGTGGCGGTCTTTATCCTATTTCTGCGGTCGTAGCGAACGATGATGTCATGCAAGTATTAACGCCAGGTACACATGGTTCAACATTTGGCGGAAATCCATTAGCATGTGCTGTTTCAATTGCAGCTTTGGATGTACTTATAGATGAGTCGCTTCCTGAACGTTCGCAACAACTTGGTGAAAAATTATTAAATGGTTTGAAAAAAATAGATAGTCCAATTATAAAAGAAGTGAGAGGACGTGGGTTGTTTATCGGTATTGAACTTAATGAGCAAGCACAATCAATCGTATCAAGTATTAATGAACAAGGTGTCTTATGTAAAGAAACACAAGGCAATATTATACGTTTAGCTCCACCACTCGTTATTGAAGAACAAGACATTGATACTATTGTTAATGTCATTACACAAACAATAGAAGAAAAGTCAAAACAATATCAATCATAGATTTTTTATAAAAAGTGAGTAAGGCATAAATCAATGTCTTACTCACTTTTCTTTTATGTTAAAATTTCCTGGGTATATATTTATATATACTAATTTTTATTGAAGGGAAGGATAATATGAAAATAGCAATAGTAGGTTCAGGTAATGGTGCCGTAACCGCTGCTCTAGACATGATATCTAAAGGACATGAAGTAAAATTATATTGTCGTAATCAATCTATTCATAAATTTGATAAAGCTTTTGAACGAGGTGGCTTTGATTTTATAAATGAAGGTGAAAAGACATTTGTTAAGTTTACTGACATAAGTGATGATATGTCGTATGTATTAAAAGATGCAGAAGTGATACAAATGATTATCCCTTCATCATTCATCGAACATTATGCGAAAACGATGGCGCCTCTTATTAACAATGATCAACTGATCTTATTCAATATCGCAGCAGCTATGGGATCTATTAGGTTTATCAATGTGTTAGAGAAAAAACATATTGAAACAATGCCAAAGTTTGCTGAATTGAATACATTAACGTACGGGACACGTGTAGATTATGATAAAGCAGAAGTGAATTTATCTCTTAACGTTCAGAAAGTACATTTCTCAACATATGATAAAAGCTATTTAACAGAAAGCTTTAAAACGATTAAAGAACTATATCCGTATATCGTCAAAGAAGAAAGTCTTTGGAAGACAAACTTAGAAAACGGGAATCCAGAAGTGCATCCAGGTCCAACATTATTAAACGTAGGCAGAATAGACTATGCAGATGAATTTGCCTTATATAAAGAAGGTATTACACCTCATACTTTGAAGTTATTGCATGCTGTTGAATTAGAAAGATTGTCACTAGGTAGAAAATTAGGTTTCGAACTTAATACAGCAAAAGGCGCTCGAATAGAACGTGGTTATCTATCAAATGATGATGAAGATGAACCACTCAATAAATTATTCAATACAAGCCCAGTCTTTTCACAAATCAACGGACCAAACGAAGTAGAAAATAGATACTTAACAGAAGATATCGCATATGGTTTAGTACTCTGGTCAAGCTTAGGAAAAGTAATCGGCGTACCAACACCAAACATAGATGCCATAATCGTAATCGCTTCAACAATATTAGAGCGAGATTTCTATACAGAAGGTTTAACAGTAGAATCATTAGGATTAGAGAAATTAGGATTGGAATAAAAAACGCTTAGCTCATTCGCGAGCTAAGCGTTTTTTCAATTTATTAAGCGATATTTTTAAATAATGATCTACTAATTATTGCGGCTATTATTGTTAATAAGAGTGTTAAGATGCCGATACCCATCCATGCGTATTGTACGAATACGTATCCGCCTAATATTGTTAATAAACTTGATCCTACATAATAACCTAATAAATATAAAGTTGAGGCGTGTGATTTGCTTGATTCGGTTAATGTGGCGATATAACTGCTTTGAATGGAATGCGCGCCAAAGAATCCGAATGTCATTGCGGCGAGTCCTAATATATCAATTGGTAAGTATGTTATAAATGTAAGGGTAATGCCGGCAATCATAATCGTTATGGCGAGTGCATATGCTTTGTTTATACCAAGTTTATAACTGAGTTTCCCAAAGTTAATGGAACTATATGTACCTATTAAGTATAAAATAAATATAAAGGCAATTGTAGACTCACTGAGTGAGAATGGTGGGTGTTCGAAACGTACCGTTATATAACTGTATATTGTGACAAAGGTACCCATTAATAAGAATGCTAGTGTCATCGTTTTTAAAACGGCTGGGTTCTTTAACAGCTTTCCGTATTTAATGAAATGTTGTTTCGGTGATACCCATTGAGGTGTTTGAACTGTTGAAGTTGGTAATAAAATAACCATTAATATTGCGAGTATTAAATTAAGGATGCTGAGCGATGCAATCGCAACTTGCCAATTCGCGATGTCTGTTAGAATACCAACAACTACACGGCCAGACATACCTCCAAAGGTCGTTCCTGCTACATATAAACCCATTACTTTACTGACTCTATCTTTATGTACTTCATCAGCTATATATGCCATTGCGATAGAAGGCACACCACTTAAAGCTAATCCCATCAGACCACGAATGACGAGAAATATATGGAAGTTCGTTACGAATACACTGATGATAGATAATACACTTACAAGTAATACAGAAATAGACATCATACGTTTCTTCTCAATATTATTGAGCATTGGCACTAAAATTAAACCAATACCAAGCATAAAAGTAGAAACGGATAAAGTTAAACTGATATCAGATAGCGACACGTTAAAATATTGACTAAGCCCATTAAATATCGGTTGCGTAACATAAAGGCTAGAAAAAATGATGAATCCTGCTAATAATAATGAAATAGATCTCTTTTTCTGTTCACTTGTCATATTGTATCTCTCCCTACAACTATAATCATAACGCTAAAAAAATCATTTTTCGAAAAATATGCATATATTATTCAATTGTAATTATGATATATTATAATAATCTGAATTTTAAAGTAAGGGGTGGGAATATGAGATATGAAATAGCTTTAGAGAAAATTGTACCTGCTTTGAAAAAAGTAAATGGAGTTTTATCAATATTTTTAAAAGGGTCTATTGCTAGAGGGGAAAATGATGCATATTCTGATTTAGATATTTATGTCATGTTAGAACGTGATGTAAAAGTTGAAGAAGTATATGACAGTATTGTAGATGCACTAGAGCAATATCAACCGCTGTTATATAAAGAAGTTGTCGAAATTATATGCCCTCAAATCGTTGGTGTATTTGAAGATATGTTACATATAGATTGTTATATTGTTCATGAACATGATTATCCTCAAACAGATGATATAAAAGTGATGTATGACCCTAATGATAAATTGAAGGAATATGATAAAAAAGACTTAAGTATAACTGAAGAGGTATTTATAGATTCAGCATTAGATAGTTGTTGGTTTATCTTTCAATATGATCATATAGTTGGAAGAGGACAATATTTATGGACGACTCAAATGATAGATAACGCACTTAATCATGCAATTAAAGTATTGTTATATAAATATTATCCTGAGAAAGCAGTTCTAGGTAAAAAAGCTGCACATCATTTGCCTGCTGATATTTATTCAAAGTTAAATCATATAAATAATTGTAATAATTCTATAAAGCATAGAGAAGCGGTTGCTCAATATATGAATCTTTATCAAGGCTATATTAAAGATATTGTTGAGGATTATTGGGTTGAGGGATTCGAAAAAATATACGACTATTTATATGGAAAATATGCATAACTAGACATCGGTCATAGTGACTTCGCTATGACTGATGTCTTTATAATTACATATGAGTATAATTTTTGTAATGATGATTCTGATGCGCGTATAATGTAATTAAATTAATGGGAGGTACGATTATGATAGAAATTTTAGGGCACCACCATATTTCGATGCTTACGAAAGATGCTAAGTTAAATAAAGAATTTTATGTAGAAAAATTAGGACTACGTTTATATTTAAAAACAGTGAATCAAGATGACCCTTCTATGTATCATTTGTTCTATGGTGATGAGGTCGGTTCGCCTGGTACTTCTTTAACATTTTTCGAACTTAAACCGATGGGACAAACTTATAAAGGTACGAACTCGATTTCAAGAATAGGATTGTTAGTACCAAGTGAAGAAAGCTTAAATTATTGGAAAGATCGTTTTGAAAAGCTTGATGTTGATCATGACGCTATTGGTATTTATAACGGTATGACGGCTTTACATTTTAGAGATCATGAAGGATTGGAAATGGTGTTATTACCTAATGGTGAACGTAAAGTGCCACAAAGTTGGCGTCATAACAGATACACAGATGTACCAGAAGAACATCAAATTATGGGTATGGGTCCTGTAGAATTTAAAATTGATGATGTTTCAGAAATGAAAAATTTCCTGGAAAATGATTTGCATTTTGAGTTAGTAGATTCTGAAAGTGAGCTTTTATATACGATTGATTTTGAAGGATTGTATAGCGATATTATATTGAAAGAAGTAGAAGGTGAAAGAGAAAGGCCTGGTAAAGGAAGTATTCACCATCTTGCATTATCCGTAGCAGACGAAGATGAGTTAAATAAAGTGAAAGAATTATTAGATGAAAAAGGCGTTGTACATTCTGGAATAGTGGATAGAGATTTCTTTAAAAGCTTATATTATAGACATTCACATATATTGATTGAATTTGCGACAGAAGGACCAGGTATGCCGTATGATGATGTATCACAACTAGGACAACAGCTAGACTTACCAGGATTTTTAGAATCAAGAAGAGCAGAAATTGAAAGTAATTTAGAACCTATTTAATAGAAAAATGTCGGGTTCTAACGCTCAAGACTGCAAAACAAGATAGTTAGAAATTCTAACGTCCAAGAAATACAAACAAGATCGCTAGTCGTTCATATATACAAACAAAAGCACCTTTTGACCAAGTCAAAAGGTGCTTTTATCTATATTTTATGTTGCTGTTTCTTTATTAATCTCACTGTGATAAATGAAGTGATTGGGATGGCGATACTTACAGCGATGCCACCTAATAATATGGTTATGATTTCTGCTGCAAATATTTTGGCATTGATTATTTCGCCAAAGGTGTAATTTAATTTACCAAACCAGAAAAATAACGTGATTTGTCCGCCTATATAGGCGAAGTAAATTGTGTTGGTTGTTGTTGATAGGATATCTCTTCCTATTGTTAAGCCAGACTTGAATAGTTGTTGCAATGATATTTTTGGATGTGCTTCATATAGTTCGTACATTGGAGAACTAATGGATATTGTTAAATCAATCACTGCCGCGATTACGGCTAATACGACTGTAAATACCATGAGTTCAGCATAGTTAATACCTACATTCATTGAAAATATATACGTTTCATCTTGTTCTTCTTCAGTAAATCCTTGCAACATTGAAATATCTACAATGAAATAAATTAATCCTATTAAGATGAGCGTAGATATAATAGTCGCGAAAAAGGCAGCAACTGTCTTAGTATTATATGCATTAATATAGAACAAGTTAATACACGTAATAATTAAACAGAAGATGATTAATACGATGAATATAGGCGCTTTATAAATGATAAGCAATAACGCAATAAACAACGTCAGCAAGTTTAAAAATAACGTTACAAACG
This sequence comes from Mammaliicoccus sp. P-M58, assembly GCF_022386165.1. Lineage (NCBI taxonomy): Bacteria > Bacillati > Bacillota > Bacilli > Caryophanales > Staphylococcaceae > Mammaliicoccus > Mammaliicoccus sp. P-M58. The sequence goes on along the minus strand of NZ_JAJNJI010000002.1, from coordinate 22,312 downwards.
ATCTAAATCCTTTCTTTCCACCAACGATGATCATAAGAATGAGTAATATACTGGCTAAAATAAATGTTGTCATTATTTAGCCTCCTCTCGTTGCATGAACATCATTGCAACAAATATTGTGATAGGTATCGTAATCACAATACCAATGCCACCCATGAGTGCTCTCGTAATTTCTAATGACCAATTCATGGATAAGGTATACGTGATTGTATTGCTATTTTTAAAGTAAAGAATAATCATCGGAATGCTACCAGATAAATAAGCGAAGAATAAGATATTCGTCATTGTGCCCATAATATCTTTACCAATGTTTGTGCCAGATTGACGCAATTGTTTCAATGAAATTTCGGGATGTTGTGCTTTAATCTCATATAAGGAACTTGTTAACGTAATGGCAACATCCATAACTGCACCGAGCGAGCCTATCAGGACAGACGCAAGAAATATTTGTGTCGGTTGAATCGTTAAGAAACTCATCGTTTCATATTTAACGCCGTCACCATTCGTAAACATCATGACAAGTTGAGCGATACCGATACTTAAAAATGTACCTAATAAAGTTGAAATAATCGCAACAAAAGTTCTCCGTTTAAAGCCACTAACAAGCAATAAGGATACGATTGTTGAGAATATAACTGTTGCTGTCATTAATATAAAGAAGTGATGATTATTATGTTTCATGAAATAATCAATCATTAATAGTAGAACTGTGACATTAATAATGAGTGAAATAATGGAATATAGTCCTGATTTTCTACCGACGATAAGTAAAGTTAATAAGAACAAACCAGTCATTAACGTGACAGCACCATCTCGTTTTAAACCTTTTATAATAGCAGTGTCTTCTGTACCTTTATAGGATAAGAGGACTTGGTCGTTTACATGGTATTTCTCAGAGTCCGTTAAAGAATCCGTGTATTTATGAGAAACTGTAATACGGTCTCCTTTATGCTGGCCATTCTGAATCTCTAAATGGATCTGTTCTTTATGTAACGTATCTTTATTTTTATTTTGGTCAACCGTTGTTTGTGAAGATTGGTGTGTAATATCCGTAATTTGACCAATCGGTGTTTTGTAATATTGAGCATTATGTTGGGTGAATATATAGGCTATTACAACGCATACAATAAATATGAGTATCGCAACATTAAATGGTTTCGTTAATTGTTGTTTGATTTTTGAATTCATGTTTTGCCACCATCATTTTTCTTTGATTTGAACATACTATAGTATACGTACATAAGTGGTGTACTTCAATTATTTCCATGTTTCAGCACAAGGTAGTGAATCGCGTTTTCTAGCTTTTGAGACATACGGATGTCCTGCTACTGTGAAACGTAAAGGTTTGTCTGTCCAAATGCCCTTATTTGGGACGCCGATTCTTGCTGAACGTTCAATTTGTTTAGGGTATCTTCTATTTGTTGTATCAATTTTTAAGCAATTAGCATTGAGTTTAGTGCCGTCTAATGTTTTAGATATTTGCATCGCTTGCGTGAATTTGCCAGGTCCATTAGTTAATTCTATATCTGTTTTGCCGTTACGATTCAATGCCATATGCTCAATGCCATGTTCAGGTTCTATCGCTCTAATTAATACACCTTGAGGTTCACCTTCAACTTGTGTAACAAAGTTAATCAGCAATTGTTTGTGCATAGAGTGTGCATAAATCGTTCCACCTTCACAATACAAAGATTTCACGCTTTTAGTATTTCTGCCATTGAATGAATGTGCGGCTTGATCGTGTTTACCAACATAAGCTTCCGTTTCAACGATATAACCTGTATATACGGTATCGTCTGTTTCGTGAATGATTTTGACGCCAAGTAAGTCGGCAGCAATTTCTTCAGTTGTTCTATTGATGAAATCCATTTTGAAAATATCCTCCTTAATGATATGTTGCTTGTCTTTGTAATAAAGAACGTGTATGTTCAATAAAAGTCTTCAATTTACTATTTTGATTATTGTCTTGATAAACAATGTTAATCGTTCTTTTAAGTTCGGTATGTGTTAACGGGATTTTTGTGAGTTGTTCATTTTCAATGCCATTACTTAAATAATCAGGTACGATGAGTACGCCTTTTTCAGATAGTAATGTTTGTCGTAATAATGCAAAATTTGAAATCGGGTAAGTCTTCTGTGATGCATGTTTACGTATTAATTGTGATATTTGATCAGGTAATGTGTTGAAATGGTAAATATATTGCTGGCTCAATTGTGATAAAGGCGGTTTAGGGTTCATTGATAAATCATTGTTGTTGTGTACGTATAAATTATATGTTTCTTCGAATAGTGTATGTTTAATAGTATGTTTATTGTTTGAAAGTTTAGGTGTGAGTTCGCATAACGCGACATCTATTTGATGAGATAATAAACCTTCTTCGATTTCTAGTGGTGTCATCATCATCGGTCTAACTTCTATTTTGAAATCTCGCTCGTAAGTCTTAATAATAGCTGGTAAAGCTTGTGATACATAACTTTCTGTATAAGCGAGTTTAATAGAACGTCGATCTGAATGTTCTTGATGAATAAATAAATCTTTCGTTTCTTCTATTAAATTTAAAATTCTATTTGTCTGTGTAAGTAAGAGTTCGCCACTGTCCGTTAATTTTACATTTCTGCCTTCTCTTAAAAATAACGTCGTGTTTAATTCTTTTTCTAAATTTGCGATTTGTCTACTGACCGCAGATTGGGCAATCTCTAGCTCGAGCGCAGCCTCTGAAATATGCTCTCTTAAAGCAACTTCTCTAAAATAAATTAATTGTTTTATCTCCATATCCAACACCTCATTATTTATATTATCTAATTTTTAGATATATTTCATCTATTTTATATATTGTTAAGATAAGTCCTTGTAAAGTATGATATAGACTATCAATTATTGAAGATTCTGAAATTTATTGTTGAGGTGATGTCGTATGTCATTTAAGAAAGATAGAAGACAACTTGGCCTATATGATTCGATGGACGAGCATGATGCTTGCGGGATTGGCTTTTACGCCAATATGGACAACAAAAGGTCACATGAAATTGTACTAAAATCAATTGAAATGCTTTGTAGGTTAGATCATAGAGGTGGAGTTGGAGCTGACGGAATTACTGGTGATGGTGCTGGTATTATGACAGAAGTCCCTCACCTCTATTTTAAACAAAAATTAAAATTAAATTTACCTGAAGAAGAACATTACGCAGTAGGTATGTTTTTCACTGATGAAAAAATAGCTGGCAGTGAACATGAAAAAAAGTTTAATGCGTACTTTGAAGAAGAAGGATTAAAAGTTATTGGATACAGAGATGTTCCATTAGATACATCAGTATTGGCAGAACATGTTGAAGCGACAATGCCTTGTATTCAACAAGTGTTTGTTGAAAATCATTCAAGTGACCACTTTGATCGTTCGTTATTCATTGCACGTAAACAAATTGAAAGATATGGCGATGAACAAGATTTAGATTTATACTTTGCAAGTTTATCTAGACGCACAATCGTATATAAAGGTTGGTTGCGTTCTGACCAAATTAAAGGTTTATATATTGATTTGTTAGATGAAGATTATGTTTCTAAATTTGGTTCTGTACATTCGAGATTTAGTACGAATACATTTCCAAGTTGGAAAAGAGCACATCCAAATAGATTATTAATGCATAATGGTGAAATTAATACGATTAAAGGTAATGTTAACTGGATGCGTGCAAGACAAGATAGATTAATTGAAACAATCTTTGGTGATGTGAAAGATAAGATTGGAACAGTGCTAGATGAATCAGGAAGTGACTCATCAATCGTTGATAATGCACTCGAGTTCTTAAGTTTAAGTATTCCTCCAGAACAAGCTGCAATGCTATTGATTCCTGAACCGTGGTTATATAATGAAACACAAGATCCTAAAATTAGAGCTTTCTATGAATATTACAGTTATTTAATGGAACCGTGGGACGGTCCGACAATGATTAGTTTCTGTGATGGAGATAAACTTGGCGCATTAACAGACCGTAATGGTTTAAGACCTGGTCGTTACACAATTACAGATTCAAATGAAATTATATTTTCTTCAGAAGTAGGCGTTATTGACGTTGAAGAAGAGCATGTTGTTTATAAAGGGCAACTCAACCCAGGTAAACTTTTATTAGTGGATTTTAAAGAGAATAAAGTTATCGAAAATGATGAATTAAAACAACGTATCGCAAGTGAATATCCTTATGATGAGTGGGTAAGTCATAAAACGTTAAACGTAAATGATACAGTGGCGACACCTTCTCATGTTGAAGAAGAGAAATTATTCCAATTACAACGTCGTTTCGGATATACAAAAGAAGAAATTAATAAATATATGTCAGAACTTGTGAGTGAAAAGAAAGATCCAATTGGTGCGATGGGCTTTGATACGCCAGTTGCCGTGTTAAGTACGAGACCAGAATCGTTGTTTAATTACTTTAAACAACATTTTGCTCAAGTAACGAATCCACCAATTGACTCATATAGAGAGAAAATCGTTACAAGTGAATTGGTTTACTTAGGTAAAGAAGGTAACTTGTTACAACCGCATCCAGATAACACGAGAAGAATTCAGTTAAATCATCCAGTATTATCGAAAGCGCAACTTGAGCAAATTCAAGATAGTGAATTTAATGTTGCGGTGATTCCGACGACTTACACAGGTTCACTTAAAGAAGCGTTAGATGACTTAGGACAAACTGTATCGAAAGCCGTTAAAAATGGTGCTGAGATTATTGTCTTAGAAGATGAGTCAGTTGAAGATTTAGAAGCGGCGTTTGCAATGCCGATATTATTAGCGGTTAGTCACATTCATCAACACTTGATTAGAACGGGTCAACGTTTAGATACAAGTATTGTGGCTTATTCTGGTGAGTGTCGTGAAGTACATCATTTAGCTACATTATTAGGTTATGGTGCGAATGCTATTGTACCATACTTAGCACATTATACGATTGAAGATTTAACTGCTGCGGGACGTCTTGGAGGTACAGTTGAGCAGAATATTGATACGTTTAGTCAAACGTTATCAGCTGGTGTGATTAAAGTAATGGCTAAAATGGGTATTTCAACTGTTCAAAGTTATCAAGGTGCACAAATCTTTGAAGCAATTGGATTAGGTAAAGATGTTATCGATCAATACTTTACAGGTACACCGTCTAAACTTTCAGGTATATCAATTGATACGATTGATAAAGAGAATAAAGCGAGACAGTCTGAACAGATTAAATATTTAAATTCAGGTAGTACTTTCCAATGGCGTCAACAAGGTGAATATCATGCATTCAATCCTAAAACAATTCATTTATTACAACATGCATGTAGAGATAATAATTTTGAAATGTTTAAAGAGTACTCTGAAGCTGCAGATAGTGAACGTATGAGTCACTTAAGAAACTTACTTGATTTTAAATCAGATCGCGCTATTGATTTAAAAGACGTAGAATCTGCTGACCAAATTGTGAAACGCTTTAAAACAGGTGCAATGAGCTTCGGTTCTATTTCTCAAGAAGCGCATCAAACTTTAGCAGAAGCGATGAATAGAATTGGTGGACGTAGTAATAGCGGTGAAGGTGGAGAAAATCCAGAACGCTTTATTATTAAGCCGGATGGCACAAATTATATGAGTGCTATTAAACAAGTCGCATCAGGTCGCTTTGGTGTAACGAGCGATTACTTACAACATGCTAAAGAAATTCAAATTAAAGTCGCACAAGGTGCTAAACCTGGTGAAGGTGGACAATTACCTGGTACAAAAGTTTATCCGTGGGTAGCTGAAGTACGTGGTTCAACTCCAGGTGTAGGATTAATTTCACCACCACCTCACCATGATATATATTCTATTGAGGACTTAGCACAACTGATTCATGACTTAAAGAATGCAAATAGAAAAGCAGACATTAGTGTTAAGCTCGTTTCTAAATCTGGCGTAGGTACAATTGCAGCAGGTGTTGCTAAAGCTTTTGCCGACAAGATTGTCATCAGTGGATATGACGGCGGTACAGGTGCATCACCTAAGACGAGTATTCAACATGCCGGATTACCGTGGGAGATTGGCTTATCTGAAACACATCAAACGCTTATGTTAAATGGTCTTCGTTCACGTGTAACGTTAGAAACTGACGGTAAATTAATGACGGGTCGCGACGTTGCACTTGCATGTGCGTTAGGTGCAGAAGAGTTTGCATTTGCGACAGCACCTTTAGTCGTGCTTGGCTGTATTATGATGAGAGTATGTCATAAAGATACATGCCCAGTTGGTATTGCGACTCAAAATGGCGACTTACGAAAATTATATACAGGTAAAGCAGATCACATCGTAAACTTCATGTATTTTATTGCCGAGGAAATAAGAGAAATTCTAGCTTCATTAGGCTTAAAAACAATGGACGAACTTGTAGGTAGAACGGACTTGTTATCAGTATCAAACAGATATTATTCTCATCCTAAAGCGAGAGAACTTGATTTAGAGGCACTTTTATTTGTAAATGAAGGTAAAAGATACCGCTCTATGAATCAAAATCATCACCTTGATGTCGGATTCGATTTAACGAAATTATATGAAGATGCAAAAGCATCAATCGATCATGGTGAAAAATTTGTTGGTAGTTATAACGTTCGAAATACGGAAAGAGATGTTGGTGTTATTACAGGTAGTTATATTACAGAAGTGCATGGTGAACCTGGTTTACCAGAAGATACAATAAGTGTTAAGACGTTTAAACATGCTGGACAAAGTTATGGTGCATTCACGCCTAAAGGTATGACGTTACATCATACTGGTGACGCTAACGATTACTTTGGTAAAGGTTTATCTGGAGGTAAATTGATTTTAAACGCTCCTAACGAAGATAGAGAAGACAATATCATCGTCGGTAACGTTTGTTTTTACGGTGCAACAAGTGGAACATCTTATATTAACGGTAGAGCTGGTGAACGTTTCTGTGTAAGGAATAGTGGTGTTAATGTCGTTGTTGAAGGTGTCGGTGACCACGGTTTAGAATACATGACTGGTGGACGTGTTGTCATCTTAGGTGATGTAGGACGTAACTTCGGTCAAGGTATGAGTGGTGGTGTATGTTACGCATTGCCAACAGATGTTGAAGCATTCAAAAAAGATAATGAACTTGACACATTAGAGTTTGAAACATTAAAAGATCCAGATGAAATTGCGAATTTAAGACACATGTTAGAAGAACATGTTCGATATACAAATAGTAAAAAAGCAAAAGCAGTGCTAGTGTCATTTGACACAATTGTCGACAAAGTGGTTAAAGTGATTCCGAAAGACTACAAACTCATGATGCAGAAGATTTCACTACACAAATTAGAAAACGAAGAAGATGCACTGTTAAATGCATTCTTTGATGATCGAAAATCTATTGGTGATGAAGAAGAACTGGCTTCGGTATATTAAGAAGGAGGGCATATTATGGGTGAATTTAAAGGTTTTATGAAGTATCCTAAGCAACAACTTGATGAGTTGCCGTTAAAAGATAGAATTAAAGGATATGACGCATTCCAACAACGTTTTACTAAAGAAGACGCAGCTACACAAGGTGCGCGTTGTATGGATTGCGGAACACCATTTTGTAAAACAGGCTCATCATTCGGTAGAGATACAATAGGTTGTCCAATAGGTAACTATATACCAGAATGGAATGACTTAGTGTATCGTAAAGATTATGAAGAAGCATATGCAAGATTATCAGAAACAAATAACTTTCCTGAATTTACAGGTCGTGTATGTCCTGCACCATGTGAATCTTCATGTGTCTTAGCGATTAATAATGATTCAGTCGCTATCAAAGGTATAGAACGTACAATTATAGATGAAGCGTATGATATGGGGCTTGTGAAACCTAAGTTTCCTGAGCATCGCTTAGAAGAAAAAGTAGCCATTATCGGTAGTGGTCCAGCAGGCTTAACAGCTGCAGAAGAATTAAATTTACTTGGCTATAATGTGACTGTATATGAGCGTAACCATCGTCCAGGTGGTTTGCTTATGTACGGCATACCAAGTATGAAATTAGATAAAGAAGTTATCGAACGTCGTGTGAAATTAATGGAAGAAGCGGGTATCGTCTTTAAAACAGATGTTAATGTGGGGAAAGACATCACGAAAGAGGAACTAGATGAACAGTATGATGCAATTATTGTTTGTACAGGCTCACAAAAAGGACGCGACCTACCATTAGAAGGACGTATGAGCTTCGGTATACATTTTGCGATGGAATATTTAACAGAGCAAACACAATTACAAATGGGAGAAATTGACGAACCAACTATAACAGCAAAAGGTAAGAATGTGATTGTAATCGGTGCGGGTGATACAGGTGCTGACTGCGTAGCAACAGCATTAAGAGATGACTGTAAATCAGTCGTTCAATTTAATAAATATGTAAGACTAACAGATAAAATGGAACAAAATACAGCTTGGCCATTACCAATGCCAATTTTCAAGTTAGACTATGCGCATAAAGAATATCGTGAAAAATTTGGATTTGAACCAAGAGCATATGGTATTCAAACAATGCGTTACGATGTTGATGAAAATGGTAATATTCGCGGTCTATATACGCAAGTGTTAGAAGAAACTGAAGACGGAATGGTAATTGTCGAAGGTACAGAACGTCATTGGCCAGCAGATTTAGTCCTATTATCAATCGGTTTTGAAGGTACAGAACATTTAGTGCCACATTCATTCAACTTAAAGACAGAACGAAATAAAATCGTAGCAAATGAAAAAGACTTCAGAACAAATCAAGATAAAGTATTTGTAGCTGGAGATGCAAGAAAAGGTCAAAGTTTAGTCGTTTGGGCAATAAAAGAAGGGCGTGCAGTTGCAAAAGCTGTAGATGAATCCTTAAAGAAAAAAATTACAATTTAATTTTTGTGATTTTTGTTGACATCAGTAATGGCATGTTATAAGATAAATAATGTCTTATTTGGAGGAATACCCAAGTCCGGCTGAAGGGATCGGTCTTGAAAACCGACAGGGGCTTAACGGCTCGCGGGGGTTCGAATCCCTCTTCCTCCGCCATTATTTTTAAATATCCAAGACTATATATATAAAGAGCACTGTCCACTTTTGTGGACAGTGTTTTTTGTTGTGAAAAAATATTATACTTGAATGTGGAATTGGGCGTGGAGTGGAGATTGAGTTGTAGGGTGGAATATTGCAGGTGGAAATATAGGGGGGCGTTGTTAGGGACATAATTCCGAGAAGTGTCTCTAAATGAGCGCCTATCTAATTACCAGAATTCGAAATAATGGAAGTTACAGCGTTCTAATTACCACAATTCAGAATAATGGAAGATACAGCGTTCTAATTACCAGAATTCGAAATAATGGAAGTTAGCGGATTCTAATTACCACAATTCAGAATAATGATAGTTAGCGAACTCTAATTACCAGAATTCGAAATAATGGAAGTTACAGCGTTCTAATTACCAGAATTCAGAATAATGATAGTTAGCGAACTCTAATTACCAGAATTCAGAATAATGACAGTTACTCGAACCTAACTCCAACCTAATTCCAACCTAATTCCAACCTAACTCGCGCATATGTCCAACCTCATATAGTCATGCGTTTACAACAATTTCTTTTGTTTTCACAAAAAGATAACAACTTTGCTATAATATAAGAATATTCTGATAAAAGGTCGTGTCTTAATGAAAGCAAAGGGATTAAATAGAGGAGATGTGGTGGGTGTTGTAGCATTAGCGAGTCCGCCAAACCAAAAGCATTTAAAGAACGGGTTGAAACTTTTAGAAGAGAAATATGGTATTCGGTTTAAACTAGCGAAAAATATAGACCGCGTTCATGGTCATTTAGCGGGAACAGATGATGAACGATTAGATAGTTTGCACGACATGTTAGAAGATGATGAAGTGAAAGGCATTATATGTGCTTGCGGTGGTTATGGTACACCTAGAATTGTAGAACGTATTGATTATAATCTTGTAAAAGCACATCCTAAAATTATATGGGGATATAGTGATATTACATGCTTACATAATGCTATTAGACAACAAACGGGATTGGTAACATTTCAAGGTCCTATGATCGCATCTGATTTAGGCGATACTTATAATGAGATTTCTATAGGGAGCTTTGAGCAGTTATTTAATGGTGAAGCTGTGTCTTATCCTGCAAATCAATTAACGTTTAAATCGTTGGTTGGTGGTCGCGTTGAAGGAGAAATTGTTGGTGGTTGTTTATCTTTACTTGTTTCAAGTTTAGGAACACCATATGAAATCGATACTAAGGGCAAAATTTTATTTATAGAAGATATTGGTGAAGTGCCTTATAAGGTAGACGGATTTTTACAACAACTCAAATCTGCTGGCAAGTTAGATGATGCTTCTGGATTTATTTTCGGGCCATTCACAGATAGCGAGCCTAAAAATCCAAAGAAATCTTTAACGATGAAAGAAGTGTTAGATGATTTTATAACGCCATTAAATAAACCGGCAGTGTATGATTTGAATATTGGGCATTGCACACCGCATTTTGCGATACCGTTTGGCACGCAAGCTACATTAGATGTGGACAATAAAGTATTAAATATAGCGTCAGGTGTAATTATAGAATAAAGGGGAAGTTATATGTTTATAACAGATATAAAATACTATAGATATGAAACGCCTTTGAAGAAACCTTTCAAAACAGCACTGAGAACAGTAGAAGTGATTGAAAGTATATATGTATTTATTGAAACGAATTATGAAGATGTTATAGGTGTTGGTGAAGCTGTACCTACATATGTTATTACGGGTGATACAAAAGGTGGTATAGAAGCTGCGATTGAAGAGGTCTTTAAGCCACTATTAATTAACCGGCCATTAACGAAAGACTTACTAGATGAAATTCATCAAGTCATCGTAGGTAATACAAGTGCCAAAGCTGCAATAGATATCGCGCTTTATGACTTATTAGCTCAAGAAGCAGAATTGCCTTTATATCAATATATCAATCATAACCCGGGAAATAAATCTTTAGAAACTTGTTATACCGTGAGTCTAAATGATGCTGATGAAATGGTAGAAGACGGTTTGCGATATGTAGAAGATGGCTTTAACCATTTGAAGATAAAAGTGGGTAAAGATGATGTCTCTACAGATTTGAATAGATTACAGGCATTACGTTCTTCTTTACCGAGTGAGGTTATTTTAAGTGCGGATGCAAACCAAGCATGGGATGAAAAAGGTGCGCGTCATGCATTGAAACATTTTGATGAAGCAGATTTGGATATTGAGAGCATCGAACAACCTGTTGGAAGATATGAGTATAAGGTACTAGGTGCGCTATCTCAAGAATTCGAAATACCTTTAATGGTAGATGAAGGATTATTTAGTATACATGATGCACAGAGACTTGTAGAAGTTGGTGCAACAAATATATGGAATATTAAACTGATGAAGACTGGTGGTATTCATCAAGCATTAAAGATACATGATATTGCTAAAGGTGAAGCGATACCTTGCATGGTTGGATGTATGATGGAAACACATGTATCTGTAACGGCGGCTTTACATTTTAGTTTAGCAGCAGAACAAGTGAACCGTGTTGATTTTGATGCGCCTTTAATGGTAGTTGAGCGACAAGTTGATGGTGGTATTACTTATGAAGGTGCTAAAGTATCCATTTCAGAAGGTACAGGTTTAGGAATAGATCGTGAATCTTTATATAAGAAGGTGAGCTCATGATTAAATATTGCAGAGTAAATGTCGGGACAATATGGAGAAGCTTTGATAAAGCTAGAGAAATTGATAGAGACGGTATCATGTATCCAGCAGATATTCAACGTTGGTTACTTGAACTTAATTTAGAACAGAAATTATCTCTTACGGAAGATACTAGAATAGATACGCAAATTCTTTATGGCGAAAAAGTAGAAGTCGTAGAAGAACAAGATGGTTGGAGTTACGTTATCTGTTTAGAACAACCGTCTAAACAGAATCCAAAGGGATATCCAGGATTTATTCCTACGAGTCAATTAGGTGAGATGAAGGCGTACGATACACATCCACGCCTTCGGGTTAATGTACCTAAGACGACATTGTTTAATTTAGATTTTACAACGAAACAAATTCTGTCATTTAATACGATTTTACCTATTATTAAGAAAGATGAGCCTTTTATTGAAGTTGATACACCTGAAGGCAAAGGGCTCATTAGTGCGAATGATGTAGAATTCAGTGATGAATCTGGTGCATTCGAAATTGGCACAATGGCAGGCGTCATTGAAAATGCCAAGCGCTTTTTAGACTTACCTTATTTATGGGGAGGGATGTCTAGTTATGGCTATGATTGTTCGGGATTATGTTTCCAAATGTACAAAAGTCAAAACTTCCACATCCCCCGAGATGCTGATGAACAATATGAAGCAATGACGGATATTTCGATAGCATCACATGACTTTTTACCAGGTGATTTACTGTTCTTCAGTAAACCAGAAGATAAGGGCTTTCTATCACATGTTGGCATATACATGGGAGAAGACATGATGATTCATGCGCCGCATACACCAAAAAGTATCGAAATCATTAAGTTATCAGGTAGTTATTATCAAAAGATATTAGCTAAAGCAGCACGATTATCAAATATCTAATATAGATTGAATAATATATGACCCAAATTGGTGAGAGAAATCAATCGCCTTTTTGGGTTTATTTGTGTTGGATAAGAAACAATAATAATATAGCTCACCTTCATGTTGAATGATACCTACATCATTTACAACGTTGTCGTACTCACCTGTTTTAGAGTGGAAATTAAGTGTATCTTCGTAAAAAGATCGATAGATTGAAACTTTATCGTTTAAATGTTGGTCATTCATGATGTTCATCATGTCTTGATGATGTTTATGTTCTGCAATAAAGCGCAGTATATGAATCATATCTTGAGAAGATGTTGTATTCTGTTTACCTTCACTTATAGCTTCTGCATCCATCATATAACGATTTAACTGCGTTTGTTCACATTGCAATGTTTCTTGAATAAATAAGTTAATATGTTGAAGTCCGAAATGATCAATTAATGTATTGGTTGCCGTATTGTCCGAAACAACAATCATTAAGTAGATTAAATCTTGAACGCTCAGTTGATCGATATTCATATTTTTTAGAACACCACTGCCGCCAACTTTATGATTGATTTGAACGAGTGCTTTTCTATCTTCTTGAGTCGTACTTTCATAAATATAAATCATAATAGGCAATTTAATTAAACTTGCTGATTCAAATACTTTTTCGTGGTGATGGTTTGTGAAAATGATAGAATCTCCTTTTGCAAAATCAAGTGCAACGTTGTCAAGATCGATATATTCATGTGTTAAAAAAGACATATGAAAAACCTCCTTTACACAATCATACTACATTATTTATATAATATTAATTGTAAGCCTTTACATACTTGTATATACAAGTTATAATTCAACTAAATAAAGTTAGGGGAGTGAGTTTAATGGCTGTGAATAGAGAAGATGTAAAGCAGATTATTGACGCTATTGGTGGGCAAGATAATGTAAATGCCGCAACCCACTGTGTGACACGGTTGAGACTTGTATTAAATGATGAAAGTAAAGTGAATAAAGATGCATTAGATCAAATAGATTTAGTGAAGGGGTCCTTCTCAGCAAACAACCAATTTCAAATCGTAATTGGACCGGGAACTGTTGATGAGGCTTATAAAATTTTCCAACAAGAAACAGGTGTTGAAGAAAGTTCGAAAGATGATGTGAAGAAAGCTTCTGAACAGAAGATGAATCCGTTTCAACGTTTAATTAAATTGTTGGGTGATGTATTCATTCCAATCTTACCTGCAATCGTAACAGCAGGTTTACTATTAGGTTTAAACAATGTATTAACAGCAGAAAATTTATTTGGCGCTAAGTCACTTGTTGAACAATATGCATGGCTTGCAGACTTTGCAAACATCATTAACGTTATCGCAAGTACCGCATTTATCTTCTTGCCAGCTTTGATTGGTTGGTCAGCTATGCGTGTATTTGGTGGTAGCCCAATTCTAGGTTTAGTATTAGGTTTAATCTTGTTACATCCGCAACTTGCTTCTCAATATGATTTAGGTGGCGGTAAATCAAGTGAAATCCCTGTATGGCACATATTTGGTTTAGAAATTAAGCAACTTAACTATCAAGGTCAAGTGTTACCGATATTATTCGCAACTTGGATATTATCTATTATTGAGAAATTCTTAGCTAAACGTGTACATGATTCTATCAAAATGCTTGTAGTAGGTCCTGTAGCGTTATTAATTACTGGATTTTTAGCATTTATAGTGATCGGCCCATTAGCGTTAGAGTTAGGTACGTTAATTACGAACGGTATTAAAGCAATTTTCGAAACTGCTGGCTGGTTAGGTGGCGCAGTGTATGGATTATTCTATGCACCACTTGTTATTACAGGATTACACCATATGTTCTTAGCGGTAGATTTCCAACTTATGGGAAGTCCTTTAGGCGGCACGTACTTATGGCCAATTGTGGCAATCTCTAATATTTGTCAAGGTTCAGCAGCATTCGGCGCTTGGGTAGTATACAAACAACGTAAGATGGTTAAAGAACAAGGTTTAGCGGCTACATCTGGTATTTCAGCATTCTTAGGTGTAACTGAGCCAGCAATGTTCGGTGTCAACTTACCATTGAAATATCCGTTCTTTGCAGCAATTATTTCATCTAGTTTACTAGGTGCTTTTATAGGAGCTGCAGGTGTTATCGGTAAAGTAGGTGTAGGTGGCGTTCCTGCAATTATCTCTATTGAAAGAGAATATTGGGGTGTGTTCGGTATTGCGACATTGATTGCGATCGTGTTACCAGCTATACTAACGATTGTGCTTTCAAACTTTGCTAATGAAAAAGCTAAAGAAATGGTTCAAGAATAATATATAAATAAAGGAGTATACCTATATGGCAGTTTCAGATTGGAAGAAGTCCGTTGTTTATCAAATTTATCCAAAGTCATTCAATGATACGACTGGAAATGGACAAGGTGATATACCAGGTATTATAGAAAAATTACCTTATTTACAAACGTTAGGTGTAGATTACATTTGGTTAACGCCAATTTATGAATCACCAATGAATGATAATGGATACGATATTAGTGATTATTATCAAATTAATCCTGATTTTGGTACAAAGGAAGACGTCAAAACATTACTAGATGAAGCGCACAGTTTAGGTATTAAAGTAATGCTCGATATTGTGATCAATCACACTTCGACATCACATCACTGGTTTGTAGAATCTCGCAAGTCTAAAGATAATCCGTATCGTGATTATTATATTTGGAAAGAAGGCACTAAAGAAGAGCCGCCAACTAACTGGGAATCTAAGTTCGGTGGCAATGCTTGGACTTATGATGAACAAACAGAAAGTTATTATTTAAGATTGTTTGATGTTTCTCAAGCTGATTTAAATTGGGAGAATGACAATTTAAAGGCTGAAATATATGAAATGATTAATTATTGGATTGATTTCGGCGTAGATGGTTTCAGATTTGATGTCATTAACTTAATTTCCAAAGGTGCTTTCGAAAATTCAACAGCAATCGGTAAAGAATTTTATACAGACGGACCAAAAGTCCATGAGTATTTACAAGAGTTGAACAAACAAACATTTGGCAATAAAGATATTATGACGGTTGGAGAAATGTCATCAACAACGATTGATAATTGTATTAAATATACAAATCCAGAACGTCATGAGTTAAGTAGTGTGTTTAATTTTCATCATTTAAAAGTAGATTATAAAGATGATGAAAAGTGGTCAGATATGAAATTTGATTTTCTTGAACTGAAACGTATATTAATGGATTGGCAAGTGAACATCGCAAAAGGAAATGGATGGAATGCTATTTTCTGGTGTAACCATGATCAACCTAGAGTCGTAACGAGATTCGGTAAAGACGATACAGAAGAAGAAAGAGTTAAATCTGCTAAGATGCTTGCGATATCATTACACATGCTTCAAGGTACACCGTATATTTATCAAGGTGAAGAAATTGGCATGACAGATCCAGGTTTCACGGATATTGATCAATTTAAAGATGTAGAATCACTTAATGCATACAAATTATTAAAAGAACGCGGTATGGATGAACAAATGATTATGAAAGTAATAGGCCAGAAATCTAGAGATAACTCTAGAACGCCTATTCAATGGAATGCACATGCTGAGGCAGGCTTTACAACTGGAGAACCATGGATTGGTATTCCAGAAAATTATAAGCATATTAATGTTGAAGCGGCATTGGAAGATAAAAATTCTATTTTCTATACGTATCAAAAGTTAATACAATTACGTCATGAACACGATGTGATAACGTATGGAGAAATTGAACCACTTCATATGGAGCATCCAGAGCTGTTCGTTTATAAGAGGCATTTAAATAATGAAACTTGGTTAGTTGTTGCAAACTACTCTGATCAAATCGTTGATATCCCAGAAGATATCGATTTAGAGGGTGAAATCATGATTGCAAATAATGATTTAAATGGTAATGCTTTGCAACCATTTGATGCTTTTGTCGTAAAAGTAAGTGGTGACTAATTGATGTTGAAGGTATAGAGGTGAACGCATGAACAAGTATATGAAAATCTACCAATCTATTTGTGAAAAAATTTTAAATGGTGAATATGCTCATTTACAGCAACTACCTTCAGAAAATGAATTAACAAAGATATATTCAACTTCTAGAGAGACTGTAAGGAAAGCTTTAAATTTATTGCAAGAAAAAGGTTATATTCAAAAGTTAAGAGGCAAAGGGTCTGTCGTTATTTATGAAGATGTTATTCAATTTCCGATATCGGAAATGGTGAGTTTTCAAGAAATTAATAAACGTTTAGGACTTGATTATGAAACTAAAGTTGAATTACTTGAGGTTATATATGCTAAAGACGTTCCTGTCGTTCAACATGCCCTTGAATTACGAGACCAAGATAAGTTGTGGCATGTCATTAGAACAAGAACGAAAGATGATACCGTGCGTATTATGGATGAGGATTACTTTATATGTCAGATTATTCCTCAACTCACTAAAGAAGTTGCAGCCGAATCCATCTATGAATTTATTGAACAAGAAATGAATGTAGAAATCAGTTACTCGAATAAGTCTATTACATTTGAAGAGATGACGGAGAATGAAATATTATATTTCGGAAAATTAAATCCGCCTTATACAGCAACGGTTAGAGGCATTGTATATCTTAATAACGCAGAAAAATTTCAATATAATATTTCAAGACATATCGCGACGGAATTCAAGTTTGTAGATTTTTCTCGCAGGGTGATTCATAAAACACTTTGATTGAAGTAGTTTTTTCTTGCCAAATCGTAACATTTTGTTGTAGTATATATATTGCCGTGCTAAGTGGGGAGGTAGCGGTTCCCTGTACTTGAAATCCGCTTATGCAAGACTGAATTCCTTTGCCGCGGACATATTATTGTGAGGTCTGCCCTCAGCACGTGGTGTCTGAAGACGTCGGTCCTATGCAATACAAACCCATGAATCATGTCAGGTCCGGAAGGAAGCAGCATTAAGTGGATCATTGTATGTGCCGTAGGGTAGCCGAAGTTTAGCTAACGACTGAGGTAACGCTTGTGATGTTTGTTCAAAGCAAAGGTGCACGGTTTTAATTTTATAAACTTATCAAATTATATATAAATTCAAAAGGGTGACCGCGGTCACCCTTTTTCTTATATCAGGGGGATATTTTATACATGACGCAATTACTAATTGGAACGATTATAGAATCGG
Organism: Mammaliicoccus sp. P-M58; assembly: GCF_022386165.1. Classification (NCBI taxonomy): domain Bacteria; kingdom Bacillati; phylum Bacillota; class Bacilli; order Caryophanales; family Staphylococcaceae; genus Mammaliicoccus; species Mammaliicoccus sp. P-M58. The sequence goes on along the minus strand of NZ_JAJNJI010000002.1, from coordinate 4,534 downwards.
AATATGAATTAGCTAAAGAAGTCGTTAAAGCAGCATTCGAAAATGAACGTTATTCTGATGGAACAGAACACGAATTAGTCGGTAAAATACGAAAATCAATGAATTATAATGCAGAACTTGAAGTTGTAGCGAAGACAGAATCAGGCAAAATTCTGGGGCATGCCATGATGTCAGAAGTGACCGTTAGTTCTGATGAAGAAACGCATACAGTATTAGCGCTTGCGCCTGTTTCTGTTTTGCCAGAGTATCAAAATAAAGGAATAGGGAAAGCTTTAATAGAAGCTTTAGAATATAGAGCTTATGAAAATGGCTATGTCGGTGTAGTCGTACTAGGTCATGCAGCTTATTATCATAAATTAGGTTATCATGCAGCGTCAGAGTTTAATATATACCCACCATTTGAAGTGCCAGATGAGAATTTCATGTTTAAATATTTATGGGATCATCCAACAAAAGAAATTAAAGGCACTGTTCACTACCCAGAAGCTTTTGATAATTAATAATAGGGTGTACCTATTGATTCATGATATAATATAGCCAATATCTTATTAAATTTTGGAGGTGCCACTTTGAACTACCAGGCTTTGTATCGAATGTATAGACCACAATCATTTGCAGATGTTGTCGGTCAAAAACATGTCACAAAAACATTAAGAAACGCCATCCAAAAAGAAAAGCAATCACATGCTTACTTGTTTAATGGCCCACGTGGAACTGGTAAGACAAGTATTGCTAAAATCTTCGCTAAAGCAATTAACTGTACAGAGAATACGAATGGGGAACCTTGTAATGAATGTGCGATTTGTAAAGGCATTACACAAGGAACAAATTCAGATGTCATTGAAATTGATGCTGCCAGTAATAATGGTGTAGATGAAATACGTAATATTAGAGATAAAGTAAAATATGCACCAAGTGAATCTAAGTTTAAAGTCTATATTATAGATGAAGTGCACATGCTTACAACAGGTGCTTTCAATGCACTTTTAAAGACACTTGAAGAACCGCCAAGTCATGCTATCTTTATACTCGCAACTACTGAACCTCACAAGATACCACCTACTATTATATCTAGATGTCAGAGATTTGATTTTAAAGCCATCCATTCTGGTGAAATAGAAAGCAGACTCGCGTTTGTCGCAGATGAGCAGAATATTACCTACGAAGAAGAAGCTTTGGCATTTATCGCTCAGGTTTCAGAAGGTGGTATGCGAGATGCATTAAGTATCATGGACCAAGCAATAGCTTTTGGAGATGGGCACTTATCACTCGAACATGCTTTAAATGTAACGGGTAGTGTAGATAAAGCGGCTTTAAATGCTTTGTTTAATGATATGGTTGCTAAAGATATTAAACAAGCCTTTACTAGGTATCATGAATTTATTTCTGCGGGTAAAGAAGTTAATAGACTTGTAAATGATATGATTTATTTCATAAGAGATTCAATTGTCGCTAAGACAACTGAACAAGTTGAAGACGACCACGCACTGAATCAAGTAGACTTAAATACAATGTACAAAATGATTGATTGTATTAACGACACATTAGTTTCAATGAGATTTGCAATTAACCAAAATGTTCATATAGAAATACTAATCGTTAAGTTAACGGAATTAATTGATCAGAACAATAACGGACAAACGGTTTCTGTTAGTTCAAATCAAAACGCTGGCTCTAGTGAAGTGATGGATAAAATCCAACAACTTGAAGCGACGATTCAGCAACTAGCTCAAAACGGTGTAAGTCAAAAGGCTAAACCAGTTGAAAATAAACAAAATATCTCTCGTAAACAATCTAAGCATGTCTTCTCTATTCGACAAATCGAACGTGTGCTTGACCATGCTAATCGTGATGATTTGAATTTACTTAAAGAAAAATGGCAAGCAGTGATAGAATCGGTTAAAGAGAAAGAACAAAGAGCGCTAGTCAGTCTTCTTTTAAACTCGGAACCCGTTGCAGCAAGTGAAGACCATGTGCTCGTGAAATTTGATGAAGATATTCATTGTGAAATCGTGAATAAGAATGATGAAAAAAGAAATCATATCGAAGCGATTGTATGCGAGATAGTTAACAAGAATGTAAAAGTTGTTGGCGTACCAAATTCACAATGGTTACAAGTCCGTCAACAGTATATTCAATCTAAAAAAGCGAATACGGCTCAAGGTGAAGTTGAACGAGAAGAAAAGCCAGAAGAAGCGGATGTTGTAAAGAAAGCTCAAGAGTTGTTTGGTGAAGATACCGTACATGTTACGGATGAGTAATACATGACATCACCTCTAAAGGCATGTATAATAAATATGACAAAAATTAATAATCTTAAATGTATAAATTAGAAATTAGGAGGACGAAATTATGCGCGGTGGCGGAAATATGCAACAAATGATGAAACAAATGCAAAAAATGCAAAAGAAAATGGCTGAGGAACAAGAAAAGCTAAAAGAAGAAAAAATCGAAGGAACAGCTGGTGGCGGTATGGTTACAGTCGTTGTTTCTGGTCATAAAGAAGTGTTAGACGTTATCATTAAAGAAGATGTAGTAGACCCTGAAGATATTGAAATGTTACAAGATTTAGTATTAGCAGCAACAAATGACGCTTTATCTAAAGCAGATGATGTAACAGCAGATCGTTTAGGTAAACATACAAAAGGTCTAAACATTCCTGGAATGATGTAATGATGTTCTACCCAGAACCAATATCTAAACTCATTGATAGCTTTATGAAATTGCCGGGAATAGGTCCGAAGACTGCACAACGTTTAGCTTTCCACGTATTAGATATGAAGGAAGACGACGTTGTACTTTTTGCCAAATCACTCGTAGATGTTAAGAGAGAACTGACTTATTGTGAAACTTGCGGACACATTACGGATGTTTCCCCTTGTCATATATGTCAAGATAAACAAAGAGACCGTTCAGTTGTGTGTGTTGTTCAAGATTCTAAAGATGTCATAGCTATGGAAAAAATGCGTGAATATAAAGGGTTATACCATGTATTGCATGGTGCGATATCTCCAATGGAAGGTATTGGACCTGAAGATATTAATATTCCTTCGTTATTAGAACGATTGAAGAATGATGAAATCGAAGAAATTATATTGGCGACTAATCCTAATATAGAAGGTGAATCAACAGCGATGTATATATCTAGACTTGTTAAACCGATTGGTATCAAGACAACTAGACTAGCACATGGTCTACCAGTAGGTGGAGATTTAGAATACGCTGATGAAGTAACACTTTCGAAAGCTATAACTGGAAGAACAGAAATTTAATAACGATAATTGAGGCTGGGACAATGAATAATGTCTCAGCCTCGCTTTCATTCAACTAATAATATAGAAAGAAGTGTAACTATGATAAAAGACACAGCATTAATATTAGAAGGTGGCGGAATGAGAAGTATGTACACAGCAGGTGTGCTAGATTTCTTCATTAAGAAAGATTTATATTTTAAATATAATATTGGCGTTTCAGCAGGCGCATCTATGGCTGCAAGTTATATATCTCGACAATTTAGACGCAATCATCGTGTCACAACAAAATACATTAAAGATAAGCGTTATATTTCGTTATCAAATTATGTAAAAAATAAAGAGATATTTGGTATGGACTTTGTGTATCATCATATACCGACTTACTTGGAACCTTTTGACTTTGAAAAGTTTGATCAAGCAGAGGAAGAGTTTGTTGTTGTAACGACAGATTGTGACACAGGAGAAGCGGTTTATTTCAATAAGAAAGAAACAGAAGGCTCTATATTGACTGCCTTAGAGGCAACAAGTTCTTTACCAATGATGGCCAACCCAGTTCAATATAAAGGTCATACATTATTAGATGGTGGTATCGTCAATCCTATTCCAGTTGATAAAGCGATTGAAGAAGGCTATAAGAAGAATGTTTTGATTTTGACAAGACCGAAAGGATATCGCAAAAAGCAAAGTAAATTTTCAAAAGTATTCAGATTGAAAGCATATCCTAAAATCAATCACTTAATGGCAATTAGATATAAACATTATAATCAGACTTTAGAATGGATAGAAGCGGAAGAAGAGAAAGGTAATTTGTTTGTTATCAGACCTTCTGATTCATTATCTGTAGATAGAATCGAGAAAAATCCTAGAAAATTAGATGCTTTATACAAACAAGGATATAAAGATGCTGAAAAAATATACGAAAAACTAAAAGAATATGTTGAGAATTAAGTATATTTGAGAGTATTGAGTGTTTTGGTGTAATTTTTATGCTTGAGTAAAGGGTATTTAGCGTGTATAGTTATATCTTGTGAGCGAGAGATAAATAAGACATCAAAACACTTTGAAAATTAATTTTAAAAAGTTGTTGACTTCGAATTAAGAAGTGTGTATAATTGTTTCTTGTGAGACAAAATGAACATTGAAAACTGAATGACAATATGTCAACGTTAATTCCAATAATTGAGTACTGAAAGTACTTCAGAGTGATTGGCTTAACCAATCAAAAATGAGCTTATCAAGCTTACTTCTTTTATGGAGAGTTTGATCCTGGCTCAGGATGA